>RFPW01000183.1 GCA_009925965.1 Betaproteobacteria bacterium | reverse complement strand
CCGGATCGGTGTGAAGAGTCCCGTGTAGGTGGCGGGGTTTGATCGCGGCGTGCGCCCAATCGGGCTTTGATCAATCGCGATGACTTTGTCAAAGAAATCGAGCCCTTCAATCGAGTCGTGCGGCGCCGGTTCGGTCGCGCTGCCGTGGAGGTGGCGCGAGATTGCGGCCAGAATGGTGTCGTTGATGAGCGTGGATTTGCCCGAACCGGAGACGCCCGTCACGCAAGTCAACAGACCGATCGGGAACGCGACATCGATCCCCTTGAGGTTGTTGCCGCGTGCGCCGTGCACAATGAGCTGGCGCTCTGGGTCGGCCGTTCTGCGGCGTTTAGGTGCGGTGATCCGCAGGGACCGGGCGAGGTAACGTCCCGTGAGCGAAGTGGGATGCCGGGTGACTTCTTCGGGGGTCCCTTGGGCCACGATTTGCCCGCCATGTACGCCCGGTCCCGGTCCAAGGTCGATGACATGGTCACAGGCGCGGATCGTGTCTTCATCGTGTTCGACGACCAGTACCGAATTGCCGAGATCGCGCAGATGGCGCAGCGTCTCAATCAGTCGTTCGTTATCGCGCTGATGCAGGCCGATCGAGGGTTCATCGAGCACATACATGACCCCGGTCAGACCCGAACCAATCTGGCTAGCCAGTCGGATTCGCTGACTTTCGCCGCCCGAAAGTGTCTCGGCTGGGCGGTCGAGGGAGAGGTAATCGAGGCCCACGTTCACAAGAAAGCGCAGTCTTGAGCTGATCTCACGCACGATCCGCTCGCCGACCGTTGCCTTAGATCCGGGCAGGGCCAGCGCCTCAAACCAGGCCAACGCCTGACCGAGCGTCCAGTGGGAGAGTTCGGCGATGGGTTTGTTGGCCACCCGCACAAAACGCGCTTCGACGCGCAGACGCGCGCCCTCGCATTGGGGGCACACTTTGATGTGGCGATACTTGCCCAGCTCTTCACGGACTGTCGCCGAATCAGTCTCTTTCCAACGCCGGTCCAGATTGGGTAAAACGCCCTCGAAGGCGTGGGTGCGCACCGTCGGTTTGGCCCGGTCGCTCAGGTAGGTGAAGGGGATCTCCGTTGTCCCGGAGCCCTCGAGAACAATCTGGCGGACATGGATAGGGAGTGACTCCCAGGGCGCGTCGATCTCGAACCCATAGAACGCCGCCAGGCTTTGCAGCATTTGGAAGAAAAATGCGTTTCGGCGGTCCCAACCTCGAATTGCCCCACTGGCAAGACTCAGTTGGGGGAACTGGACGACGCGGCGCGGGTCGAAAAAGGTCACCTGGCCGAGGCCGTCGCAACCCGGACAGGCGCCCGCGGGGTTATTGAACGAAAACAAGCGGGGTTCCAGCCCGGGTAAGGACCAGCCACACTGCGGGCACGCAAACCGGTTTGAGAAAGTGACTTCGGCGCTCGAATGGGTCTCGTCTGGCGGATCGAGATCGACAACGACCGCTCGACCTTCGGAGAGGCGCAGCGCGGTCTCGAATGACTCGGCCAACCGCTCCGCTGCTGTTGGACCGGTCTTGAGGCGATCGACCACCACATCAATCGAGTGCCGCCGAGTTCGGGCCAGGGTAGGGACCGCATCGAGCTCATGCAAGGTCGGACTTTCCGCACCCTCGGAAGCCACCCGGACGCGGGCGAACCCTTGCGCTCGCAGAGATTCGAATAATTCGAGGTGCTCACCCTTGCGTTGGGTGATGACGGGGGCCAACACCATGAGACGCCGGCCCGGCGGACGTGCCATGACGGCATCCACCATTTGTGAAATCGATTGTGCGGCGAGGGCCTCGGAGGGGTGACTGGGGCAGTGAGGGGTTCCAACCCGCGCATAGAGGAGGCGCAAGTAGTCGTGAATTTCGGTCACGGTGCCAACGGTGGAACGTGGATTGTGACTGGCGGCTTTCTGTTCGATTGCAATCGCGGGCGACAAGCCTTCGATCAGATCGACATCGGGTTTTTCCATCAGCTGGAGAAACTGGCGCGCATAGGTCGACAAACTCTCGACGTAGCGGCGCTGGCCTTCGGCATACAGCGTGTCAAAAGCGAGCGAGGACTTCCCGGAACCTGACAGGCCGGTGATCACCACCAGCGCATTGCGCGGTAGATCGAGGGAAATGTTCTTGAGGTTGTGGGTTCGGGCGCCCCGAACGCGGATTTCGGTGGTGGTGGAGGGTGGCCTCAATGCAGACGCTAGGGGTGACGCCAAGGTTGGCGTCAGCTCGGCCTCAGGGGGCGGCGCAATCGGGTGGTTCGGCTTGGGGGTCACATTAGCCATCCGGCGGCATCGGTTCGGGCAACTTGCTACTATAGCTGGGTCGGTCCGGTTAGCCGGATACCCCCCGCCAACAGGTCCAGAATCCTCAGAAATTGGCCGCCCGCCGCGTCGATGTGTCGACTCATTTGACCCACGCGAGCGCGCCCCTAAGCCCACCCACTCAGCCACCCGTCTGATGTCATCGCTCGCCAAGCACTGTATATTTAACCAGAACCCTGGGAGATCCACATGTCATATGCAAAAGTTACCTTGATCGGAAATTTGGGGCGTGACCCCGAAGTGCGCTTCACACCGGACGGCCGGGCGTTGGCCAATACCAGTATTGCGGTGACCCGAAAAACCAAGGCCGGTGAGGAGACCGATTGGTATCGCGTGACCTTCGGCGGGAAACTTGGCGAGATCGCCGGGGAATACCTCAAGAAAGGCCGTCAGGTCTACGTGGAGGGCCGCCTCAAGCTCAATAAGTACAACGATCGCGAAGGGATTGAGCGGCACTCGCTGGACGTCGACGCGACCGAGCTCCAGATGCTTGGCACGCGCGACGGCATGGCACGCGCAGGTGAGGAGGGGGCGCAGGGCGCCGGTTCCGGGCAGCGTGAATCCTCTGTAGGCGCCCGCACGGGCGCCCCTCGGCCAAGCCCTGCCGGATCGGCTGGATCAGGGCCCGCGGCGGGCCGAGGCGTGGATAGTTTCCCGCCCGAGGACGACGATATTCCGTTCTGAGATTTGCGCGCTGGGCCTTGGGTTCAGAGCCTACCGCGCTGACCTCGTCGTGATCGGAGCCACCGATCACGACGATCGAAATGATCCGTTGGCGCGGCGGGTCTTGCTCCTTGCATGATGCGTGGGTCGCTTCACGCATCATCCATTCAGGAGTATCCAAATGACCACCCCAACGACCAAAACGACACCAACCACGCCCTCGGTCACGATTGCAAATCTTGAATCCGCATTTGCCGGCGAGTCGATGGCGCACATCAAGTATCGCTATTTCGCCAAGATTGCTCGAGAGGCAGGCGAGGAAGAAACCGCTCGCCATTTTGAGGCGACCGCAGATCAGGAAGTGATGCATGCATTTGGGCACCTCGACCTGCTCTATCCAAAAACCAAATTGACCCCGGCGCGGGCGCTGGAAATCGCCATCGAAGGCGAAACCTACGAGTTCACCACGATGTACCCGACCTTCCGCCATCTCGCGGTCGAAGAAGGGAATCAGGCGGCTGTGGCCGAATTTGACGAGCAGATCGCCGAATCGCGCGAGCACGCCGAGGCATTTCGCGCCATGCTCGAAAAAGCGGCGAAGCGATTCGCGGCACTCGCCAAGGTGGAAGAAAAGCATGCCAATGCCTACCAGCAGGTGCTCGATCGGGTTCGGGCTGTCGCGGCTTAACTGCCGCGATCTAACTGCCGCGATCTAATTGCCGCGGTCTTAAGGCGAACCTTCTTTCCCGCTTTTATCCAGGAAAAATGATGAATACTTATCTTTGCATTGTTTGCGGTTTTGTATATGACGAATCGGCAGGCCGCCCCGAGGACGGGATCCCTGCGGGTACGCTCTGGAGTGCAGTTGCCGAAGACTGGGCCTGCCCCGAATGTGGGGTTGCCAAGTCGGACTTCGAAATGGTGGTGATCTAAGCCATGGGCGCCCCTTTGGTGATTGTCGGGACCGGACTTGCCGGCTGGACGCTTGCACGAGAGTTCCGCAAGCTCGATCCGAACACCCCGATCGTCCTGGTCAGCCGCGACGAGGGGGCGTTCTACTCGAAGCCAATGCTTTCCAATGCGCTGGCCGGAGGGCGTTCGCCGGCCAGTCTGGTGAGCACGCCGGCTGCCGCCGCGGCTGAGGCAATTCAGGCCACGGTCTTGGCCCAACGCGAGGTGGTTCGGATCGACACGGTTGCGCGCGCAGTCGTACTGGATGATCGGGTCGTCCCATACCGAGCGTTGGTGCTCGCGTTGGGTGCCGATCCGATTCGGCTGCCATTGCAGGGCGATGCGAGCGATCGGGTCTTTTCGGTCAATGATCTCGTCGACTACGGTCGTTTTCATGCAGCGCTCACCACCGGTGCGCACGTCACCCTGCTGGGTGCTGGGCTCATTGGTTGCGAATTTGCGAACGACCTGGCCATCGCTGGCTATCACGTCGATGTTGTGGATCTCGCACCCCTGCCCCTCGGCCGCTTGGTGCCCGAGCGCGCCGGCCGGGCGATGCAAGTTGCGCTCTCCGCGGCAGGGGTCAGTTTCCATCTGGGCGCCTCCGTCCGGGCGATCCACCGCGATGGCGCGCGGTTGGTGGTCGAATTGGTGGTGGCCGGATCAATGCAGGCCGGATCAATGCAGGCCG
>RFPW01000182.1 GCA_009925965.1 Betaproteobacteria bacterium | reverse complement strand
AAAAAGCCGATATCCCCGGTTTGTCCCACATGGGTCCCACCGCACAACTCGGTCGAAAACCCATCCATCCCCAGGACGCGCACCTCGGCGGAATATTTCTCACCGAACAGCGCCATCGCACCGGCGGCCACCGCATCATCGAAGGCCATCAAGCGGACGCTCACTGGAACATTGGCGCGAATCGCGTGATTGACCCAGGTCTCGATTCGTCGAACCTCTTCTTGCGTCAATGCAGAATGATGTGAAAAATCAAAACGGGTTCTCTGGCCGTCAACTAATGAACCTTTCTGGGAGACATGGGTACCGAGGATTTCGCGAAGTGCCGCATGCAGTAAATGCGTCGCCGAATGGTTGTTGCGGATCGCCTCGCGTCGTTCAACGTCGACCCGGGCAATGACGGAGTCGCCCACGGCCAGACGCCCAAGTTTTAGGTATCCATGGTGGCCCGGCACATCGGCACGCAGCTTTTGAGTGTCTTCGACCACAAACTCAAACGCACCGGAGCTCAGGGACAACAGAGTCCCATGATCGCCAACCTGGCCACCGCTCTCGGCGTAAAACGGACTCGAATCGAGAACGATGACCGCGTCGACCCGCTCGCCCTGAGCGCCCTCAACGCCACCAACGACCTCGATCGAAGAGACTTCTGTCGCGCCAACAAACAAGGCACGCACCGTTGAAACTTGTTCGAGTTGCTCGTAACCAACAAATTCGGTCTGCTCGCCCTCGAACGTCAACGTGGCATCCGCACGGAATTTTCCGGCTGCCCGAGCTTGTTCACGTTGGCGGGCCATTGCAAGCTCAAAGCCCGCCTCATCGACAATAACGCCACGTTCGCGGCAAACGTCCGCGGTCAAATCGAGCGGGAACCCATACGTGTCGTAGAGCTTGAAGGCGGTATCGCCATCGAGCGTCTTTGACCCATCCTGAAGCGCCGCTTCGAGAATGGTCAGACCATGTGTGAGCGTCTCGGCAAAGCGCTCTTCCTCTTGTCGCAAGACCGCCCTGACGGTCTCTCGAGCCGATCGCAACTCCGGATAGGCATCGCCCATTTCGCGATCGAGCGCATCGACCAAAGGATGAAAAAACAAGCCCTGAGCTCCGAGCTGATGGCCGTGGCGCATGGCGCGGCGGGCGATCCGGCGCAACACATAGCCGCGCCCTTCGTTGCCTGGGATCACCCCATCGACGACCAGAAACGCACAAGCCCGAATATGGTCAGCGATGACTCGCAGGCTCGGCGATGCGAGATCAGTGGTCCCCGTGGCCTGACCCGCCGCTGCGATCAGGGCCTGAAAGAGATCGATTTCATAATTTGAATGCACATGCTGAAGAACCGCTGCAAGGCGTTCCAGGCCCATTCCGGTATCGACGCAGGGCCTTGGCAGGGGCGTCAACGTACCCGCCGCATCTCGCTCATACTGCATGAACACGAGGTTCCAGATCTCGATGTAGCGATCGCCATCTTCATCCGGTGACCCCGGTGGCCCCCCCGCCACCTCGGGGCCATGATCGAAAAAGATCTCGGTACAAGGGCCGCAAGGACCGGTTTCGGCCATTTGCCAAAAGTTATCTGATGCGTAACGAGCGCCCTTGTTGTCGCCAATGCGCACGATGCGCTCGGGCGGTACACCGATCATCGTTTCCCAGAGTGCATACGCCTCGTCATCCTCGGCGTAGACCGTGACCCAGAGCTTTTCGACGGGCAAGCGATAAACCTGGGTCAGAAGCTCCCAGGCAAACTGGATTGCGTCGCGCTTGAAGTAATCCCCAAAACTGAAATTACCCAGCATCTCGAAAAACGTATGGTGCCGCGCGGTGTAACCAACGTTTTCCAGATCATTGTGTTTGCCGCCAGCACGAACACTGCGCTGCGCCGTCGTCGCACGCTTGTAAGGACGCTGTTCGCGGCCTAAAAAAACGTCCTTGAACTGGACCATTCCCGAGTTGGTGAAAAGCAGCGTCGGATCGTTGACGGGCACCAACGAACTAGAGGGAACGATCGTGTGTCCCTTCGACTCGAAGTACTTTAGAAAGGCGGTTCGTATGTCAGCGGACTTCATCGTCACAGCAACGCAAGGCTAGGGCTCGCGGCCGGCGGGATGCCGACCCATGAGCAAACCATGTATTTTCGTCCTCAAGACCTTGATCGTCAAAGTAAATGAGCGCCAACCCATGACTGTCCCCACTGTCACCCCCAACGCCACCCCCAACGCGGCACCGCTCGACGGCATCCGTGTACTCGACCTGAGCCGAATTCTGGCCGGCCCCTTCTGCGGCCAAAACCTCGCCGACCTGGGTGCCGAGGTCATCAAAGTCGAGAGACCGGGCGCGGGCGACGATACCCGCAGCTGGGGTCCCCCATTTTTGCGTGATTCCGATCAGCAGGAAACCGCCGATGCGGCGTATTTCGCGGCGGCCAATCGAGGCAAACGTTCAGTGACGATTAACCTCGCGGCCCCTGAAGGTCAGGCAATCGTGCGGGAACTGGTAGCCCAATGCGACGTTCTGCTGGAGAACTACCGCGTTGGTCAATTGGCTCGCTACGGACTTGACGCCCCCACCCTGCTCCAACTCAATCCACGCCTGATTTATTGCTCGATCACTGGGTTTGGTCAAACGGGGCCCTGGGCGCATCGAGCCGGCTATGACTTTGTGATCCAGGGTCTGTGCGGATTCATGTCGGTCACCGGCGAAGCCGACCACCGCCCCGGCGGTGGTCCCCAGAAGGCGGGCGTGGCCGTCACCGACCTCATGACAGGCATGTATGCCACTCAGGCGATCCTTGCCGCACTGATCGCACGGGGTCGCACGGGCCTGGGGCAACACATTGATCTCGCGCTTCTGGACGTCGGGGTGGCGATGATGGCCAACATGGCGACCAACTACCTTGCCAATGGGGTACCCCCAATCCGCCAAGGCAATGCCCACCCGAATATCGTGCCTTATCAAACCTTTCGAGCGGCGGACGGGTGGATCATCGTGGCCGTTGGAAACGATGAGCAATTTCGTCGTTTTGTCACAACAGGCGAAGCACCCGAACTCGTCAATAACCCAACCTGGGCGCGCAATGCAGACCGCGTCCGCGGGCGGGAAACGCTTGTCCCCATGCTTGAGAAGATGGTGGAGCGCCGACCCGCAGCCTGGTGGATCGAAGCGCTCGAAGCCGTGGGCGTGCCTTGCGGCCCCATTCAAAACCTGGCCCAGGTGTTTGAGCACCCGCAGGTCCAAGCGCGAGGTCTGGAGCTTGGGCTTGATCGCGCGGGAGCCACTGTGCGCACGGTCGCCAACCCGGTTCGCTTTTCAGAAACACCGTTAAGAATGGAACTCGCACCGCCGGCTTTGGGCGCCGACACCGAGGGCGTCCTGACGGAGCTCTGCGGTCTCAGCGCGGACCGACTTGCTGCGCTGCGGAATGACGGCGTGATTTAACCGGCGCATGCTCCGCCGCGCGGCACCCGAATCCCGTTGATTCAACGCGTTTTTCAGGAGATTATCTGAAGTGCTCCTGATGCGCTCCCAAAGCGCTGCAAACGCGCCCACCGACCACTTGATTGGCATGAAATTTCGGCATGATTAAAATTCGCAATCACCGCGACGTTGTTGCAGGATTAATGTTTATCCTGTTTGGCGTCATTTTTATGATCGCTTCCCGTTCCTACAACATGGGGACTGCGGCCAAGATGGGGCCAGCCTACTTCCCCACCGTGCTGGGAGGCCTACTCGCATTCCTTGGCCTGTTGATCGCCGCGGGCGGAATACAGGCGAAGGCGCCAGAACTGCGCATCGAAGCTTTCCAGTGGAAACCGATCACGACCATTCTCTTGGCGGTGGCGCTCTTTGCCGCGTTGCTGCCAAAAATGGGGCTCGTCGTTTCGCTGTTGTTACTAATCTTTATCAGTTCGGTCGCGAGCCACGAATTCAAAATTCGAGATACCGCCATCGCTTCGGTGGTCTTGCTCACACTCTCCTGGGTCGTTTTTGTGAAGGGCCTGGAACTTCAGTTCCCGTTGCTGCCGCTCTTCTTAGCCCCTCGTTGATTCAAATACGGTCTTATCGCTCATGGAACTTCTTTCAAACCTAGGGCTTGGCTTTGCCACTGCGGCCACCCCTGCGAACCTCTTGGTCTGCCTGATTGGAGTCATCCTTGGAACGCTGATTGGCGTGCTCCCCGGGATTGGTCCCCTCGCGACGATCGCGATGCTGCTTCCCGCGACCTACAAGATGGCGGATCCAACGAGCGCACTGATCATGCTGGCGGGGATTTACTACGGCGCTCAATACGGCGGTTCAACCACCGCGATTCTGGTCAATCTACCGGGAGAATCATCTTCGGTGGTCACAACACTGGACGGCTATCAGATGGCGCGGCAGGGGCGTGCCGGCGCCGCTCTAGGCATCTCGGCGATCGGTTCATTTTTTGCGGGCACCATCGCCACATTCCTGCTTGCGGCGTTTGCCCCCCCGCTCGCTGAATTGGCATTCAAGTTCGGCCCCGCCGAATACTTTGCGCTCATGGTCCTCGGCCTGATCGCTGCAGTCGTCCTCGCGCATGGTTCGATCTGGAAAGCACTGGCCATGGTCGTTCTCGGGCTGTTGCTCGGCATGATCGGTACCGACGTGAACTCCGGCGTATCTCGCTTCAGCTT
>RFPW01000181.1 GCA_009925965.1 Betaproteobacteria bacterium | reverse complement strand
AGCCGCGCCGCCGGGTCGGACGCGCTCAAAATGACCGAGCGCACCGTTTCAACCGTTGCCATCCTGGCGGGGATTTTTTGGTTTGCTCAGCGCACCTGGGATGCCATCAGCGCATAACCCGCCCACAGCACCAATAAACCGCAGACAAGACTCGACAGGACATACCCGCCCGCGATCAAAATCTCACCACGTCGCAGCAGGTAAAACGTCTCGAGCCCCAGCGCCGAAAACGTCGTGAACCCCCCGGTGATCCCGGTAAAGAAGAATAAACGGGTTTCCGTACTGAAAAAATCTTCTTTCACGGCGAGGCCGGCCAGCGCGCCAATCATCAAACATCCCAGGATGTTCACCGAGAAGGTCCCCAGCGGGAAACGCCAACCGACCGCCTGATCGAGCACCCACGTGGAGAGCTTAAATCGGGCGACCGAGCCGATGGCGCCACCGAGGGCTACAGCAAGCCAGGCAGGCATCTCGGCCTCATTTATTTCCTCGTAAAAATCTGATCAAAAGTACCACCATCTGCGAAATGCGTCTTTTGTGCGGAGGCCCATCCGCCAAAAACTTCGTCAATCGTAAACAAATTCAGTTTAGAGAATTGCTTCTCGACCTTTGCCGCGACCTTCGGATCGACGGGTCGATAGTGATGCCGGGCAGCAATCTCCTGTCCCTCGGGCGAGTAGTGATACTGCAGATAAGCCGTCGCGACGTCCCTGTTACCTTTGCGATCGACGATCCGATCGACAAGCGCCACCGGGGGCTCGGCCAAAATGCTGACCGATGGCACCACAATTTGAAACTTCTCGGGCCCCAATTCTTGAGCCGCCAGATACGCCTCATTTTCCCAGGAAATAAAGACATCACCGATGCCCCGTTCTGTGAAGGTCAGTAGCGACGCGCGCGCGCCGGAATCCAACACAGGGACATTTCGATATAGGGCGGCAATAAATTCCTGCGCCTTCTTGGCATCGTTGCCATTGGTTCGCAAAGCGTACCCCGAGGCGGCCAGATAATTCCAACGGGCGCCACCCGATGTTTTCGGGTTTGGTGTGACGACCGCAACCCCCGGTTTCACCAAATCGCTCCAATCCTTAATGCCCCTGGGATTGCCCTTACGGACCAGGAACACAACCGTCGACGTATACGGGGAGCTGTTGTGCGGAAGGCGCTTTTGCCAATCCGCTGCAATCACACCGCTCTTTTGCTGAATTTCGTCGATGTCATAAGCGAGCGCGAGGGTCACCACATCCGCCTCGAGACCGTCGATAACAGAACGGCCCTGTTTACCCGAGCCCCCATGGGACTGGCGAACCGTTACGACGTCGCCGGTTTTAACTTTTCAATAGGCCGCAAAGGCTTTGTTGAAGTCTGCATAGAGTTCGCGGGTCGGGTCGTAGCTGACGTTAAGTAGCGTCACGTCCTTTGCACTTGCCGCGCCTAAGAAGCAAAGGCCCTGGGCCAGCAACAGAAGTCGTCGGACCAGTGTGGTGTGAAATCGCATGATGAACCTCCTCGTTGGGGGGGGCCGATCATGCATGGCAGCGCGCCCCGAACCAGCGAACGATTTCAGCTATGCAAATGCAAAACACCGAATGCAGCCACAACCTCGGGCGGCGCCTGAACCAGTTCGATCAGAACGCCTTCGCCGCTGAGGGGGAATGACGCGTCAGAGCGCGGGTGGATAAAAGTGATGTCATGCCCAGCGGCCCCCTTGCGGATACCGCCGGGGGCAAAACGAACGCCCTGCTCGGTCATCCAGCGGACCGCCTCGGGCAAATCGTCAACCCAGAGCCCAACATGATTGAGGGGCGTTGTGTGCACCGCGGGCTTGCGCTCAGGGTCAAGCGGCTGCATCAGGTCGACTTCGACCGCCATCGGGCCACTGCCGAGTGCGCAGATGTCCTCGTCAACATTCTCGCGTTCGCTCACGAAGGTGCTCTTGACCTTGAGGCCCAGAATATCGACCCAAAGTGATCTCAGTCGTTGCTTGTCCGGGCCACCAATAGCGATCTGCTGAATGCCGAGAATTCGAAAAGGTCGCGTCATCATTCGAACTCAATAATGGCTTGATCGACGCTGAGGCTCTCGCCCGCGCTCGCACAAATTTGTTTGACCAAACCATCCTGCGCTGCGGTCAGGATGTTTTCCATCTTCATCGCTTCGACCACGGCCAGTTTTTCACCCGCAAGGACTTTTTGGCCTGCTTGTACCGCGATCTGAACGAGCAGGCCGGGCATGGGCGAAAGCAACCAGCGTGAGAGGTCCGGCGGCGCTTTGAAGGGCATGAGCTTGAGAAGCTCGGCGGCACGCGGTGACAACACCATCGCGTCAATTGAGGCGCCGTGATGGGCTACGCGCAAAGTGAGTGGCTGCTTGGCAGACCCGCGCTCGACCTGCGCACAAAAGGGCCGGCCATTTACCTTACCCTGTAGCAAAATTTCACCGAGCGGGGTCGGGCTATGGATCACATAACTGCGCTCCCCCACCCTGACACTGGCCGTAATCGTGACGTCGTCATATTGCTCGATCGCAACCGCATGATGATGATGGGCGCCCTCGGCGCCCATTTGCACCACGACGTAATGGCTGGCTTGAGCGAATTCATGACCAGGTAGCTGACCGCTGATACCCGCCGCTCTTGAATCCGCTTTGCGTCGAACAAAGACCGCGAGGGCGACAAGGAACAACGGATCGTCATGCGCAACATACTCAGTCCGGAAACCCTTGCCGTAGTGCTCCGCGATAAATCCGGTGTTGAACTGCCCACGCGCAAAGTCAGGGTGACCAATCAACGCGGACTGAAAAGCGATGTTGCTGCTGATGCCCCGAATCACAAACCCATCAAGCGCCTGGCGCATCTGCTCGATCGCATCGGCGCGATCGCGACCATGCACAATCAGCTTGGCGATCATCGAGTCATAAAACATCGGGATTTCGCCGCCCTCGTAGACGCCAGTATCGACGCGCACGCCACCGAAATGATCATCGCTGTAAGCCGGGCCTTGCAGCGTAAGCGTCCCCTGCTCGAGACTCTGAAATGGGGGCTGATACCGCACCAGTCGCCCCGTTGAAGGCAAGAAATTGCGCAAGGGATCTTCCGCATTGATCCGGCACTCAATCGCCCACCCGCTGCGGCGAATATCCTGCTGCGCGAACGCGAGCTGCTCGCCAGCAGCGACCCGAATCATTTGCTCGACCAGATCCAAGCCGGTAATACACTCGGTCACCGGATGCTCCACCTGCAGGCGGGTGTTCATTTCCAGAAAGTAGAAGTCCTGATCCTTGCCCACCACGAATTCAACCGTACCCGCGCTCTGGTACTGAACGGCTTTGGCCAGTGCAACCGCCTGTGCACCCATCGCCTGACGGGTGGCTTCGGAAATAAACGGCGACGGCGCCTCCTCAATCACCTTTTGGTGACGGCGCTGAATCGAACACTCGCGCTCGTGCAGATACACGACGTTGCCATGGGCGTCACCGAGGATCTGAATCTCGATATGACGCGGCTCCAGCACGTACTTTTCGATAAACACCCGATCATCGCCAAAGCTGTTCAAGGCCTCGTTACGACAGCTAGCAAACCCGTCGTGCGCTTCCTTGTCATTAAACGCAACCCGTAGCCCTTTACCACCGCCGCCCGCGCTCGCTTTGATCATCACCGGATAACCGATGCCACGCGCAATCTCGACGGCTTGCTCAGGCGTGTCGATCGCCTGGTTGTAGCCTGGGATCGTATTGACACCCGCCTCGATGGCGAGCTTTTTGGAGGCGATTTTGTCGCCCATGGCTGCAATCGAATGGTGCTTAGGACCGATGAAGACGATCCCTTCGGACTCGACTAACCGGGCAAAGGCTTCATTCTCAGAAAGAAAACCATAGCCCGGATGCACCGCCTGCGCACCAGTCTGCTTGCACGCGGCGATGATGTTCTCGGCAACGAGGTAGCTCTCGCGACTCGGTGCGGGGCCGATCAGTACCGCCTCGTCGGCCAGTTCGACATGGCGCGCAAACCGGTCCGCCTCGGAGTACACCGCCACGGTAAGGATGCCCATTTTGCGGGCGGTCTTGATGACTCGGCATGCGATCTCACCGCGATTGGCAATCAGAATCTTCTGAAACATCGTTCTATTCCTTTGGCCAATCAGAGTGGAATATTGCCGTGCTTGCGCCACGGGTTTTCCAATTTTTTGTGTCGCAGCATGGCCAGTGAACGGCAGATGCGCTTCCGCGTCTCGTGGGGTGCAATGACATCGTCAATAAAGCCGCGTGCGCCCGCGACAAAGGGGTTGGCGAAACGCGCCTTGTACTCGGCCTCGCGAGCCGCCAGTTTTTCGGGATCGCCCTTGTCTTCGCGAAAGATGATCTCCACCGCCCCCTTGGCGCCCATGACGGCGATTTCAGCATTGGGCCACGCGAAATTCACATCGCCACGCAAATGCTTGGACGACATCACGTCGTAGGCCCCACCGTAGGCTTTGCGCGTGATGACGGTGACTTTGGGAACCGTGCATTCGGCATAGGCGTACAGAAGTTTGGCGCCGTGTTTGATGATGCCACCGTACTCCTGACTGGTGCCCGGCATGAACCCGGGGACATCAACAAACGTAATCACCGGAATATTGAACGCATCGCAGAACCGGACAAACCGCGCGG
>RFPW01000019.1 GCA_009925965.1 Betaproteobacteria bacterium | reverse complement strand
GCGTCGATTTGATGACCGATCTCAAGAATCAGCAAACCGTCAGCGGTCAGATGTGCGCTGGCCTGCGCGATCACCTGCCGCACAAGGTCAAGGCCATCATCTTTCTCATCAGGCGCCGCGATTTTTGCCGCATCGATTTCGGCCGCGCCGATCTCAGCCGCGCCGATCTCAGCCGACTGGGCCACGGCACGTAAGCTCAGCCCGCCGTCCAGTCCGAGTGTGGGTTCATGGCGCCATTCGGTTGGTAAGGTGGCCATCGACTGTGCATCGACATAAGGCGGGTTACAAAGAATCAGATCGAATTGCAACCCTTGGAGCGGTGCCCAGAGGTGCCCTTGGCGGAGTTCAATTCGATCTTCGAGCCCGAACAGGGCCAGGTTGTCAGCTGCCAGTGCAAGGGCCTGACCCGACAAATCGGTGGCGACCACCTCCGCTTCGTTGAACGTTTGCGCAGCGATGACGGCAAGGCTACCGCCCCCAGTGCATAAATCGAGCACGCGTGTGACGCGGTCGGGATGACGCAACCAGGGGTCGAGCCCCTGCTGCAGAATCAAACCAATGGGTGACCTGGGAACCAGCGCACGTCGGTCACACAGGAAACGACGCCCCGCGAGCCAGGCCTCCCCAGCCAGGTACGCCAGCGGCGCGCGCTGGTCAATTCTTGCCTGCAAAAGCTCTTCAATCTGCGCCTGTTCGGAGGCGTCGAGTTTGGCGTCGGATTCAGCATCAATCCGATCGACTGGGATGCCGATGGCCACTGCAACGAGCCAGACCGCTTCATCGTAAGAATCATCACAACCGTGACCGAACGAAAGCTCAGAACGCTCGAGACGGGCATGGACGGCGGAAATGGCTTGATCGATGGTGTCCAAATGGTTATCAGCGAGTGGTTTTGCGTCAGTCCGACGGCCAGGTGGGCAAGCGGTCAGGCGGTCAGGCGGGCAGGAGGGTTTCGAGAACCCGGCGATAGATCCCCGCCAGTGGGGCCATTTCATCGAGCTGAATATTCTCGTCAATCTTGTGAATGCTGGCATTCGGTGGGCCAAATTCAATCACCTGAGAACAGATTCTGGCAATGAATCGACCGTCGGAAGTCCCGCCCGTGGTCGAGAGAATCGGCCGGAGGCCACACTCCGCCTGAATCGCGTCCGAAAGGGCAGCCGAAAGGGTTCCGGGCTCGGTCAGAAACGGATGACCGGATAGCGACCACTCGATGGTGTAGCTAAGCTGATGACGGTCAAGCACTTCATGAACCCTGCGTTTAAGGGCTTCAACGGTACTCTCGGTGGAGAAGCGGAAATTGAAGAGGGCCTGCAATTCACCAGGGATGACGTTGGTCGCGCCTGTTCCGGAGTTCAAATTGGAAACTTGCCAGGAAGTGGGCGGAAAGAAGGCGTTACCGGCGTCCCAGTGGTGTGCAGCCAACTCAGTCAAGGCTGGCGCAAAGCGGTGGATTGGATTGTCGGCTTGGTGGGGATAGGCAATGTGCCCCTGAATACCTTTTACGGACAAGCGACCGGAGAGCGAACCCCGGCGGCCATTTTTGATCATGTCACCCAAGCGTTCGGATGAGGTTGGTTCGCCCACGACGCAAAAATCGATCCGGCGACTTTCCTGTTCGAAGCGGTTCACGATCTGCACGGTACCGTCCGTGGCTGGTCCCTCTTCATCAGACGTCAACAAGAACGCCAAACGCCCATGGTGTTCCGGACGCCTGGCTACGAAGTCTTCGGTCGCGACCACGAACGCAGCCAGTGAGGTTTTCATGTCGGCCGCACCCCGACCGTAGAGGCGCCCATTCCGTTCGGTTGGGACGAAGGGGTCTGAACCCCATGCCTCAAGTGGCCCTGGCGGCACAACGTCCGTGTGTCCGGCGAACACAAATAATGGCCCCGGACGCCCACCATCACGCTCCGCCCAAAGGTTGGTGGTGCCGTTGGCGGCGAGGGTTTCACATTGGAAGCCCAGGGCGTTAAGGCGCCGCCCTATAAGGTCCTGACAACCGGCATCATCGGGGGTTACCGAGCGTTTTGAGATCAGTGCCTCGGTCAGTTTTCTGACCGCCAGAGCAGGGTCTTGATGGGCGTGCATGGTGCGTTTGCTTGGAATCAGTCGCGCAACAGTTCGTTGATCGCGGTTTTGGCGCGGGTTTGTTCATCGACCCGCTTGACGATCACAGCACAATACAAACTGACGCCGCCGCTGGATGGCATGGAGCCAGGCACCACAACAGCGCCCGAGGGTACCCGACCCTGAAAAATTTCACCGGTTGCGCGGTCGACGATTCGGGTGCTGGCGCCAATAAAGACCCCCATCGACAGGACTGCATTGCGCTCAACGATCACGCCTTCAACGACCTCGGAGCGGGCGCCGATAAAGCAATTGTCTTCAATAATGGTCGGATTCGCCTGCAAGGGCTCGAGTACGCCGCCAATTCCAACGCCCCCGGATAGGTGGACGTTTTTCCCGATCTGGGCGCATGAGCCGACGGTCGCCCAGGTGTCGACCATCGTCCCTTCATCGACGTAGGCACCGATGTTGACGTAAGAGGGCATCAAGACGACATTTTTTGCGATGTGCGAGCCGCGCCGAGCCACCGCAGGTGGGACGACCCGGAACCCACCGGCGCGGAACTGTTCAGCGGTCCACCCTGCAAATTTGCTCGGGACTTTGTCGAAAAACCCCAAATCACCGGCGTGCATGGGAACGTTATCGTGCAACCTGAAGGAAAGAAGGACCGCTTTCTTGAGCCACTGGTGAGTGACCCACTGGTCATCGATTTTCTCCGCGACCCGAAGGTGACCGGTATCGAGCTCGGCCAGGACGTGATCGACGGCTTCCCGGATTTCGATGGACGCACTGCTCGGTGAAAGTTCAGTGCGACGGTCCCAGGCGGATTCAATGGCCGATTGAAGTGCGTTCATGGTGATGGCTGTAGTGGGTGGCAGTGGTGGGTAGATCAGTAAATTGTTCAGGATCAAGCAGTTGAACCGATTAGCTCGGCCATTCTATGAGCCGCTTCGAGACATCGATCGAGCGGTTCAACGAGTGCAATCCGAATGCGACCGGAACCTGGAGACGAGGCCGGACCTTGAGTCGAGCCAAGTCGACCGAGGCCCAGGCCAGACTCTCGCGAAATCAGGCTGCCAGGAAGCACTCGAACGTTGGCTTGACGTAACAACTCCAGGGTGAAGCTCAGATCATCGCCACCCGGGACGCCAGCCCAGAGATAAAAACCCGCATCGGGTTTCGTGACCTCTAAGCAATTCTGAAGCACTGGTAGAACCGCATCAAACTTGGCCGAATACAGGGCTCGATTCTCGATGACATGCGTTTCATCCCGCCATGCGGCAACGCTAGCGGCCTGAATTGGCAAACCCATTGCGCTGCCGTGGTAGGTCCGGTAACGCAAGAACGGAGCGATGACCTCCGCGTCGCCGGCGACGAAGCCAGACCGCATACCGGGGACACTCGAGCGCTTCGATAAGCTCGAGAACACCACCAGACGACGCCAATCAACACGTCCGAGTGCCTGTGCGGCTTCGAGCGCGCCTAATGGGGGCTGTTCAAACCAGATCTCGGAATAGCATTCGTCGGCCGCAATGATGAAGTCGTGTTTGTCAGCGAGGGCGAACAAGAGGCGCCACTCTTCCAGGGTCATGACCCGCCCGGTCGGATTGCCGGGTGTGCACACAAACAGCAGCTGGGTCCGCTCCCAAATCTCGGGTTCGATGGCCGACCAGTCGCAGGCGAAACCGTGTTCGGGGGTCTGCGACACGAAATAGGGTGACGCGCCCGCCAACAGGGCAGCCCCTTCGTAGATCTGATAGAAGGGGTCGGGCATGACAACGAGGGGCGGCAACGATGAGTTACCGGAATCGATCACCGTCTGGGCAAATGCGAAGAGCGCCTCCCGGGATCCATTAACGGGGAGCACCTCACGGTGAGGATCAAGCCGGCTGAGGTTGTAACGCCGACAGATCCAGTCGGCAATCGCCTCCCGCAGTGCCGCCGAACCAAGGGTTGCGGGGTAGGTCGACAGTCCATCCAAGCCGCGCACAAGAGCATCGCGAATACAGACCGGTGTCGCATGTTTCGGTTCGCCGATCGAAAGATCGATGGGCGTGCGACCGGGGGCAGGCACGATACCCCCGGTTAAGACTCGAAGGCGCTCGAAGGGGTAGGGCTGAAGCGCCCCCAGACGGGTGTTCATCCCCGGATGGCAGATTCAGGTTGGAATGAGTCGAGTTCGACGCGCGGGGCTGGCACCCAGCCCGGGGCCCGATGTTCGACCACGATATTGGTGAAAATGCCTCCGCGAACATACCAGCGAGCCGTGAGCTTGAGATATCGCGGTGCAATGGCGGCGACGAGATCGTCAAGAATCCGGTTCGTGACAGCCTCGTGAAAAGCGCCCTCGTCGCGAAAGGACCAAAAATAGAGCTTCAGGCTCTTGAGTTCAACGCACCGCTGATCGGCAACGCAGTCAATTGTCATGGTTGCAAAATCTGGCTGCCCCGTGAGCGGACAGAGGCATGTAAATTCAGGCACCTGAAAATGAATCAGGTAATCGCGCTGCGGTGACGGATTGGGGAAGGTTTCGAGCGTCTTGCTCGGTTTCGATGACATGCGATTGGGCTCCAGCGGCGGATAGCGCGAAGCCGATTATTATAGGCGCAGCCAGCGCGGCAACCCGCACGTGGATGGCTATTGACCCTACGGAGCACCCCGCTTCCCAGATCGTTGTGCGACTCAAACAAATCAAGCTTGCTGGATTCAAGTCATTTGTGGATCCAACCACCATTGAGCTCCCAGGCCGACTGATCGGGATTGTCGGCCCGAACGGCTGCGGTAAGTCCAACATCATGGATGCGGTTCGTTGGGTTCTTGGCGAAACTCGAGCCGGTGAGTTGCGCGGAGATTCGATGCAAGACGTGATCTTTTCGGGTTCGGACGGCCGTCGCGCTGCTGCCCGAGCCAGCGTTGAGCTTCTGTTTGAAAACGCCGGTGGGCGCCTTGGTGGGCCTTGGGCCGCTTATTCCGAGCTCTCCGTACGCCGAATTCTCAGCCGGGATGGTCAAAGCGTGTATCAGATCAATCATCAGGGCGTTCGCCGTCGCGATGTGCACGATCTGTTTATGGGAACCGGTCTGGGCCCTCGCGCGTACGCCATTATTGGCCAGGGCATGATCGCTCGCATCCTGGAGGCACGACCCGAAGATCTGCGTGGCTTTCTGGAGGAAGCGGCTGGTATTTCCCGCTACCGCGAACGGCGCCGCCAGACCGAAGAGCGCTTGGCCGACACGCGGGACAATCTAAGCCGCGTGACTGATCTGCTCGCCGAATTGCATGAACGGATCGCCAAGCTCGAGAAACAGGCGATCGTCGCCCAGCGTCTGCGCCAGCTTGAAGCCGAACGGCTGGAAAAGCAGCAGTTACTGCGACTTTTGTTACGCGACGAGGCTAGCCAGCAGCGCACCACTGCGGCTGAATCCTTAGCGACCGCGCAGATTGAGTTCGACGCGGCCACAGACTCCTTGAAGCAGCTTGAAGTCGAACTCACCCGACAGCGCGAGGCGCATTTCGAATTGGGTGAACGGGTTCACGCGCGGCAAGGCGAGTATTACCAAATTGGTTCTGAGTTGGCTGCCGTTGAAGCCGAAATTCGCCGGGTTGAGACGGCTCGCGGAGAGGCGGCTGAGCGCCTCAAGGCCGGCCAGGCAAGACGGGATCTCGCATCGGGCGCCATCGAACGTGCTGAACAGGACCGGGCAGAGAGTGAGGCCAGGATCGAACAAGCCGAGGCACGGGGCGCGGCCCTGAGCCAAGAACTCGCAGCCGTACGGACAACGCTCGAGGGCGCGGAGCGCGCGGCCTGGTCGTTGCAACAGGCGCTCGAGACCGCCCGCTTGGCAATGGCCAACTCGCAGCGATTGCTCGAAGTGGCTCAAGCCCGTGCGCGCTCAGCGAGAGAGCGTATCGCAGCCACCCAGCATCGGATGGAGCGTCAACGTCAAGCCCAGGCTGCGCAGCACGAACCGACGGAAGCCGAGGTTCAGCTGGCACAAGTCGCGGCCGATGACGCCGAGCGCGGCGAGGCAGCAGCGAATACAGAACTTACGGCATCCGAAGCAACGTGTGTATTGCTTGAAAAGGCTCGGGATCTGACCAACGACGAGTTACGGAGTGCGAAATCTCATGCGGCACAACTCGAGGCCCGTCGATCTGCATTGGCGCAGTTGCAGGCCCGATTCGGTGGGCAGGGCCGGATTCGCCCCTGGCTGGCCAAGCATGGGCTTGAGAGTGCCCAGCCGATCTGGCAGGGGATGTCGATTGATGCGGGCATGGAAGTGGCAGTCGAAGCCGTACTGCGGGAACGGGTCGGTACCCTGCGGGGAGGGCAAGGCCTCAATGCGAGCAGATTGATTGATGACCCTCCACCGGGGCGCTTGGCAATCAGTCTTGAGGCGATTGAAGCGATTCCCACTAACAGTCAACCTGCGCTTGACTCACGCCCGCCGCATGTCGGGGCCCGACTCCTGAATGCTTGCATTCGCAGTGATCAACCGCAGATTCTGGCGCTTCTAACTCACTGGCTGCACGGATGCTGGGTTGTGGAATCGGTCGAGTTGGCCCTCGATCAGCGTGACCAACTGGCACCTGGTCATGAATTTGTGACTCTGGCGGGCCATCGGATTGGTCGGTTCGGCGTGCAATTTCATCATCCGGACAGTGAGCAGGATGGCCTCTTGGCTCGACAGAACGAGTTGTCAGTTCTTAACGGCGAGTGGATTGAGTCGAAATTGCGTGTGGACAAAGAGGCTGCTCGGGTCGAACAGGCGCATCAAGCCCATCAGTCGGGTCAGCAGGCCTTGGTCTCAGCCCGCGAAGCGTCGAGAGCAGCGGTTCGTTTGGCCTCCCAATGCCGACAATCGGCGGATAGCCTTTTGCAAACCCGAACCCGGGCGCTCGAGGCAAGGCGTCGGATGGAAGCTGAGTGGCTCGAGGCGCAATCGGAGTCCGATGAGCAAAACCGGCTGGCAGAAACCGCCGAACTTGAAGTTACTCAGACACAGAAGCTCCGTGAGCAACAGACCTTAGATCTGGAACGCGTTCGCCTAGCCTCTGCTGACGGACAGGCTCACTTAAGCCAAGTGAAAACCGCTCTGAAAGGACTTGAGCATCAAGATCAGGAAACCGCGTTTGAGCTTCGGGAAGCCCGCGCCCGTGCGGCGCGCGCTGAGGAACAACGCGCCAGTGCTGCGGCGGAGCTTCAAAGAGCTCTCGAGGATGTGGAGATTCAACATCAGAAGCTCGCAGGCCTGAGCGCGAATGAAGCACAAGGGTCTCTCGAATCCGCTCGGGCTCGCCGGGACTTGGCCGAATCCGCGCTAGGTAGTGCCAGGTCGGATCTCGACGCCCTTAGTCTGATTCTGCGTCAGGTCGATGGAGAGCGCCTCGTGCAGGAGCGGAGTCTTGATCCGATCCGGGCTCGAATTCAACAGCACCAGCTTGAGGAGCAAGCGGCCCGCCTGATGCTGGAGCAGGTCTTGTCGCAAATCACTGAGGCCGAGGCCGAGACTGGGACGGTCGTTGACGAAGTGGCCTTGCGAGCACGCTTTATTCCACAGCCGACAACTTCGCATCTGCAACATGAAGCCACCCGTCTCGCCCGCGCCATTGCTGCCTTGGGGTCAGTTAATCTCGCGGCACTGGATGAACTGAACGAGGCTCGCGAGCGTACGTCGTTTCTGGAGTCCCAGTCGACGGATCTCAATCAGGCGATGCAGACCCTCGAAGGGGCTATTCGCAGTATTGATCGGGAAACCCGCGAACTTCTGCGTGAAACCTTCGATCGCGTCAATGAGCATTTCGGCCGGCTTTTCCCCTTGTTGTTTGGCGGCGGTGAGGCCCGACTGACATTATCCGGCGAAGAAATTTTAGACGCCGGCCTCCACGTGACCGCGCAACCCCCGGGTAAGCGCAACACGTCCATACAGCTTCTTTCGGGCGGCGAAAAGGCAATGACAGCTACGGCTCTGGTATTCGCGCTGTTTCAGCTCAACCCAGCGCCATTTTGCCTCCTGGATGAAGTCGATGCAGCGCTGGACGACGCCAATACGGAGCGCTACTGTCGTATGGTTCGCACCATGGCTGATCAAACTCAGTTCTTGTTTATTACTCATAATCGAATTGCCATGGAATTCGCTGAGCAATTAATCGGCGTGACCATGCAGGAGCGGGGCGTATCCCGCATAGTCGCGGTTGATCTGGACGCCGCAGAACGAATGGCAGAAGCAGCATGAACCTTAATTCGCTCGAACTCAGCATCGTCATCCTTTCTGTTATCGCGATCGTGTCGGTGCTTGGCTACAACGCATGGCAGAGTTTCAGGGAAGCCTCAAGGCGCGGCCAGGGATCTGTAGCGGGGGGCTTGGGCGAGCATTCCCCAAGTCGCGAATCTGGCGGGCGGGATGAACCGGTGTTCCGTGAACCGTTTTTTGATGCCGAGTCTTCGAGTGTTTCGAGTTCGGGTCACGACAGTGCGTCGGATGATGGGATGGGTGCTACACCTGTCGAGGCATTGGACCACCAAGTAGAAGTCGATGACGGGAGGATCGGCGATTCGATTCTGGACCCACGGGTCGAATGCGCGGTCACGCTCATGTTTCAGCACGCATTGCCCGGCGATCGGCTGATCGCAGCGGCGCATCTCTTGCGACGTGCCGGTTCTAAGCCAGTGACTCAAGATGCCTGCCCGGCGAACGATGTTCCAGTGGGCACGCAGTGGGAGCCACCCCGGGCGTCGCGTTCCTATCGCGCACTGCGCGCTGGTGTTCTGCTGGCTAATCGAAACGGCCCACTGAATGGCGTAGATTTTTCTGAATTTCTGGAAGGGCTTGAAGCCCTGGCGTTGCAGCTTGATGCCCAGTACTCCAAGCCAGATATGGCTGAGACGTTGTCGCGAGCGCGCGAACTGGATGCCTTTTGCGCGTCGCAGGATGCCCAATTGATGATTCATGTGGATACCTCAGTGAGTCTTCACCAGGCCGATCTTGCGCAGGTCGCTGCCGAAAATGGCTTGGTCGAGCGTGGGAATGGACGATGGGTCGCACTGGAGTCCAGGGGCGGCATTCTGTATTCGCTGTCGCTGGGCGATCGTCCGAACCGGATCTCGTTGTTGCTCGATCTGCCAAGGGCCGAATTAGAGGAAGATCCTTGGGGGGCGATGGTCGATTGCGCCCGGCGTTTGGTTGCAAGACTTGGGGGAAGGCTGGTCGACGACGCGGCTCAGGCGCTCGGTCCGAACCAACTCGAAGTGATCAGGGCCCAACTCGAGCAGCGTGCCTCAACACTCGTTGCAGCGGATATTCAGCCGGGGTCTGCACTCGCTCTGCGACTCTTTAACTGACCCGGGCCGCAGTTCATGGAGATGGACGATGAAGCGGCCGGATCGCGTGCGCTAGAACTTCGCGCGCTCATCGCTCATCATGATCATTGCTATTACGGGTTAGATGCGCCGGAGGTTCCAGACGCAAGTTACGACGCGCTATGGCGTGAACTACAGTCGATTGAGGTCGCATTCCCGGCATTAATTACGCCGGATTCGCCAACCCAACGGATCAGTGGCGCCCCCGCCGAGATGTTTGGATCGGTCACGCATCACGTGCCGATGCTTTCGCTTGGGAACGCATTTGAGGACGCTGACATCACGGCATTCGATCGCCGTGCCCGCGAGGCGTTGATTTTGCAGGGGGACCTTGCGGCGGATGGACTGTTAGAGTTCGACGCTGAGTTGAAGTTCGATGGGTTAGCGGTCTCTCTGCGTTACGAGAACGGTCACCTGGTTCAGGCCGCGACCCGTGGCGATGGCAGCACGGGCGAGGATGTCACGCTCAATATCCGAACCATTCGGGCGATTCCGCTACGTTTAAACCCCCGCACCCTGACTGCGCCTGAACTGCTCGAGGTTCGCGGTGAGGTTTTGATGTTTCGGGCCGATTTTGAACAACTTAATCAGACCCAGCGCGCCAAGGGTGAGCGTGAGTTCGTAAATCCCCGAAACGCCGCCGCCGGCAGCCTTCGACAACTCGATCCGAAAATCACGTCGCAGAGGCCTTTACGGTTTTTTGCCTATGGCATTGGAACCGTCGACGACCGGACCCGCCAACAGCTTCCCCCCACTCAGTCAGGGTTACTCGAATGGTTTGTCAGCCTGGGACTGCCGGTGGGGCCTTGTCGGGAAACCATTCTTGGCAGCCCTGGACTCTTAAGGTTTTGGACTCGTGTCCTGGCGCAACGCCATGAATTTCCATACGAAATCGATGGCGTCGTTTATAAAGTTAACCTCCGGGACTTGCAGGACAAGCTGGGCTGGGTTGCGCGTTCGCCTCGATGGGCGATTGCACACAAGTTTCCCGCCGAAGAGGCAATGACGCGACTTCTAGACATCGAAATTCAGGTAGGACGCACGGGGGCTTTGACACCCGTTGCGAAGCTTGAACCGGTGTTTGTCGGCGGTGTAACGGTCTCGAACGCAACCCTGCATAACGAGGATGAGATTCGGCGCAAGGATCTTCAGATTGGCGATACCGTGATTGTTCGCAGGGCGGGCGACGTCATCCCGGAAGTGGTCCGGCGGGTATCGGAGCAGCGTCTGTCAACGACACGCCCGTTCGTCATGCCCATCGCATGTCCCGTTTGCGGCTCCACAGTCGCACGCGAGCCCGATGGGGCGGTGCTCCGCTGCATGGGTGGTCTTTTTTGTGGTGCACAGCGCCGTCAGGCTTTACGCCACTTTGCTCAGCGTCGAGCCATGGACATCGAGGGTCTTGGCGAGAAAATCATCGATCAACTGGTCGAGCATGAGCTTGTCCAAACCCCGGCCGATTTGTACCGCCTGTCAACGGAAGTGCTTGCACCGCTCTTCCGCGCAAAAAATCCACGTGAAGAATCGCGTGCAGCGAGTAACTTGGTGCAGGCGATCGCGGCCTCTCGCGAAGTTCGACTGGAGCGGTTTTTGTTCGCGCTGGGTATCCGTCATGTGGGCGAAGAGATTGCACGGATCCTGGCTCGGGCCTACGGTGACCTCGATCCCA
This sequence comes from Betaproteobacteria bacterium, assembly GCA_009925965.1. Lineage (GTDB taxonomy): Bacteria > Pseudomonadota > Gammaproteobacteria > Burkholderiales > Burkholderiaceae_E > RFPW01. The sequence continues at coordinate 8,821 of RFPW01000019.1, read as the reverse complement.
TCATTCAGGAAGACTGGACCGAACGACTTGACCAGAAATTGGCAGTTCAAAAAGAAAATCAACGTCGCCGACAGCGCTCAGATCCCCTCTTGGTGGTCCCACTCGAAGGGATAGGATCTGAAATCATCGGGTCGATTGGCGATTTCTTTGCCCAGCCGCACAACTTACGGGTGATTGATGCGCTCCGGGCAGGCGGGGTCCGATGGCCAGTGGGAACGGGCACAAAGGTCGGGTGGCAAAATATTTCGGAGGAGTCGGTCGGAGCGGTCGAGGAAGAGATCAAGATCCCGTCAGGTGTTTGTTCGGGTCAGACCTGGGTGATCACCGGACGCCTTCCGACGCTGAGCCGTGAAGAAGCGGCCGAGCGGATTCGTTTGGCCGGTGGCAAAGTAGCCGGCTCAGTTTCAAAACGCACTGATTTCGTCCTCGCCGGTGAAGAGGCGGGCAGTAAGCTCGATCGTGCCCTCGAACTCGGCGTCCCGGTGATTGATGAAATTGATTTCCTGCGGAGAATGCTGGATGGATGAAAAGCGAGTTCGAAAAGCGGTGTTTCCAGTAGCCGGTCTTGGCACCCGATTTTTGCCTGTGACCAAGGCGCAGCCCAAGGAGATGCTGCCTATCGTTGACAAGCCCCTGATTCAGTACGCCGTCGAAGAAGCCGTCGCGGCGGGGATCACCGAAATGGTTTTTGTCACGGGCCGTAGCAAAAGGGCGATCGAGGACCACTTCGACGTGAACTACGAGTTGGAAGCGGACCTCGAAACTAAAGGCAAGACCGAACTGCTTGAAATGGTGCGGGCGGTATTGCCACCAGGAGTGCGCTGCATTTACTTGCGCCAGGGACAAGCCCTCGGTCTCGGCCATGCCGTCTTATGCGCACAACCCGTCGTCGGCAACGAACCTTTTGCGGTAATTTTGGCCGATGATTTGATGCGCCCGGTGGAAGGCGGGCCTGAGGTAATGGCTCAGATGACGCATTTGTTCAGTCAGCACCATGCCAGTTTGGTTGCCGTCCAGGAAGTGCCGCGAGCCGAGACGCGTGCGTACGGCATCGTTGGTGGTACCCCCTGGGGTGAGCGGACCGACCGAATTAGGACCATTATCGAAAAACCCGAACCGGAGGACGCGCCTTCTACGTTGGCTGTTGTCGGCCGCTATTTGCTGACACCTCGCATCTTTCAGCATCTCGCCAAGCAAAGTCCTGGGAAGGGGGGCGAGATTCAGCTGACGGACGCAATTGCACGGCTGCTCGATGATGAACCCGTGCTTGCCTACCGATTTGAAGGGAAGCGCTACGACTGTGGATCTAAGCTGGGTTATCTCCAGGCGACTGTTGCCCTAGGACGCGATCACGCCGAAATTGGGCCTGAGTTTCGCACTTGGCTCGAAAACAACCTAAGGGCCGGCGAGGGCGGCCAGTAACTCGGTTTGGAACTGAATTTGGCCGCTGCCGGTGGCCAGTGCAGCGCCCTCAACCAGGAAGGTGTCCTCAGCTCGTTCGCCTAAGGTCGTGATGCGGGCGGTGTGCAGATTGATCTGGTGCTTGGCAAATACACGGGCAATCGCGTACAGAAGTCCGGTTCGGTCGTTGGCGCGCACGGACAGCAACCAACGTTCGCCTCGGCCATCCGGAACCAATTCAATGGCTGGTTCAACCGGAAAAAATCGTGAGCGTCGCGACGGTCGACCGCGGACGGGAGGCCCCATCGGGTCAGGCGAGGCCAGGCGGGCCAATAATTCGGTTTCAATCAGGTTCAGGATGTCACGGGCGTGCTCGGCCCAGTCGGGCTGAGTCACCAGGAACTGATCGAGTGCCCATCCGCCCCGTGTTGTCGTGACACGGGCGTCGAGAACCGAAAGTCCTCGAAGATCAAAATACTCGCAGATTCGGGCAAACAGTTCGGGCTGCTCCGGAATCCAGACGACGACCTGAAAACCTTCGCAAACCGTCGCTACCCGCGATTTGATGACCGCCTTCGAGCTTCGAAGATGGCGCCAGAGTGCTCGTACGTGCCAGGCAATATCGATTGGCTCATGGCGCAGGAAGTACGCTGTATCGAGTACGTTCCAGAGTGGGGACCAGGCTTCCTCGTCGAGCGTATGCTGGCGCATGAGCCGGATCGCTTCCTGCTTGCGAGCGTGAACCGTTTCGGTACGGCGGTTGTCTTCGTGCAGCTCGGTGCCTTCTCGCCCTCGGACGAGGCGCGCCCGAGTGCCGCGGAACAAATCCTCTAGAAGCTTAGCCTTCCAGGCATTCCAGACTTTCGGACTCGTGCCTCGGATATCGGCCACAGTCAAAAGATATAGGGCCACCAGTCGCTCATCGTTTTGAACAAATTGCGCGAACGAATCGATGACGTCTGGATCGTGAACGTCCTGTTTTTGGGCGATCGAGGACATTCGCAGGTGGTGGTCTACCAACCAGGCGACCAACTCTGCGTCGGAGTTGGAAACGCCGTGTCGACGGCAGAACTTCAGCGCATCTTGACGCCCGAGTTCTGAGTGATCGCCGCCGCGGCCCTTGGCGATGTCGTGATACAACGCAGCAAGACTGAGCCGCCAAGGCTGATCAAAAGATGCGGCGAGCTCGCTGCAGAATGGGTATTCGTGCGCATGCTGCGGGAGAAAGAATCGCCGCAAATTGCGCACGACGGTGAGGATGTGCTGATCGACCGTGTAGACATGAAACAGGTCATGTTGCATCCGACCAACAATGCGTCGAAACTCCGGCAAATACCGCCCAAGTACCGACCATTGGTTCATGAGGCGTAACCCTCGTGTGATGCCCGTGGGCATCTGCATAAAGCTCATGAAGAGGGCGCGGTTTGCGGGGTCTTGGCGAAATCGAGCATCGACGCGGGCCCGGGCTCGCCAGATCGCGCGCAGGGTACGCGACGTCATGCCGCCCAGGGCGGGGCGCTTGGCAACGGCCAAAAAAGCTCTCAGGATCGCCGATGGATCACGCTCGAAGAGGCCCACATCACGGACATCGAGGTTGCCTCGGATATCCTGAAATTCGTGATCAATTGGCACAGGTTCGGCACCCTCGACCGACGGTGCGAGACGGAGTTCGAGATCCGACACAATTAAGCTGGTCGCCTGGGTGACGAGCTTTGCAGCGCGGTAATAACGCTGCATCAGGGCTTCGCTAGCCTGACGCTGACCGCGGATCGGTGTCGTCGCGGGGTTGACTGCTGAAAACCCAAGCGTGTTGGCGACTCCAGCCTGCAGGTCGAACCCCAGACGATCATCCCTGCGCCCTGCGATCCGGTGCAGGGCGATTCGAATCTGAGCCAGGGTGCGTTCAGCAATCGCGATACCCCGCGCCTCGGAATGAGAAATCAACCCCGCTCGCCCCAATTCGGTCCAGCTTCGACCAAACCCAGATGCACGGCTCATCCAAAGCACCACCTGAAGGTCGCGCAACCCGCCCGGACTTTCTTTGCAGTTGGGCTCGAGGCTGTAGGGCGTATTTTCGTAACGTGCGTGCCGCTGGCGCATTTCAGCGAGCTTGCCCTGCAGAAACCGCCTTGGGTCGAGCGCCGCATCCAGTCGTTGGACAAGATTTTGCGCAGCGGTGCGGCTCCCCGCAAGCCAACGGGACTCAAGGAGGGCGGTCTGCACGGTAATGTCCGCCTGCGCCTCGTCCAGGCACTGCTGAACCGTTCTGACCGAGTGTCCGATCTCGAACCCGAGATCCCAGCAGGCACTCACAAAGCGCTCGTAGGCCGCGTCCGAATCGGCAATTTCAGGCCTCAACAGCAACAGATCCACATCTGAATTCGGGTACATCTCGCCGCGCCCATAGCCGCCTACCGCGATGAGTGCGGCGTCGGCCGGGATCGGGAAGCTTCGGAGAAGCGCCCGCAGGGTACGGTCCGTTGCAAGCGATAGCTGCCTCAGGAGGCGCTTCGGCTGTCGGTGCTGGTCAAATTGTGCGAGCGTCGCGTCGCGTGATGCGCGCCACGCCTCCCGAAGCTCAAGCGGTGACGAGTCCAGGGGTGCGTCTCTCAATGGGCTGGGCGCCCAGGAGACGCGTCGGATACCGTCAGGACCTCAACGCCCGTTTCGGTAACGCAAACGGTGTGCTCCCATTGCGCGGAGAGGCTGTGGTCTTTGGTCACGATGGTCCACCCGTCGGCCATCTCACGAATCTCGCGTCGACCTGCGTTGAGCATGGGCTCGATCGTGAACGTCATGCCGGGTGCCAAAATTTCGCCAGTCCCCGGTTTTCCGTAGTGAAGAATTTGTGGCTCTTCATGAAACCGCTTGCCGATTCCGTGACCACAAAACTCTCGCACAATCGAAAATCCGCGACCCTCGGCGTGGCGCTGGATTGCGTGACCGATGTCACCTAGTCGAGCACCGGGCCGGACCTGATCGATCCCCAGCCACAGGCATTCATAGGCCGTCTCACAAAGCCGTCTGGCGGCTATCGAAGGTTCGCCCACAACGAACATCCGGCTGGTATCCCCATGCCAACCATCCTTGATGACGGTGATGTCGAGATTGATGATGTCACCAGCCTTCAAAACGCGATCGCCCGGAATGCCGTGGCAAACCTGGTGGTTGACCGAGGTACAAATCGACTTCGGGTAGGGCTGATACCCCGGTGGGCAGTAGTTCAGCGGGGCGGGTACCGTGCCCTGCACCTCGACCATGTAGTTGTGACAGAGGCGATCCAACTCAGCGGTTGTGATACCAGCCACCACATGAGGCGTAATAAAATCCAGAACTTCGGAGGCGAGCCTGCCTGCCGTGCGCATGGCATTCAATTCAGGGACGGTCTTGATCGAAATCGGCATAACAGGATGGAAACGTTGAGTACAGACAAAAAGTAGGGTGGCGCGCGCGGACCGAAAGACGTTAGAATTATAGGCTTCGCAGTGAAATGCGAAGCAGCGGGGCGGTGAAACGCCCCAAACAACCCGTTTCCCAGACGTCTGACGGCGTCGGGCAACGGAGCGCGCGCACCGGGATCACAGGGTGTTTTGTGGGTGTTCTGCAAGACTTCGACGGTGCGTGAGTCCCAACCCAGATCATAGAAGGTATCTCATCATGCAGCACTCCATGCGCGATATGCTGGAAGCGGGCGTCCACTTTGGACACCAGACCCGTTTCTGGAGCCCCAAGATGGCCCCCTATATTTTCGGCCATCGCAATCGTATTCACATCATCAACCTCGAAAAGACCGTTGTCATGTACGACGAGGCGGTCAAATATGTCCGTCGGTTGTCCGCCAATCGCGGCACGGTGCTTTTTGTCGGCACCAAGCGCCAGGCGCGTGAGATCATCGCGGAAGAGGCTCGCCGTTGCGCCATGCCTTACGTGGATGCGCGCTGGCTGGGCGGCATGTTGAGCAACTTCAAGACCGTCAAGACCTCGATCAAGCGCCTGAAGGATATGGACGCGATGGTTGCCGACGGTAGCTTCGAGCGCCTGTCCAAAAAAGAAGCGTTGCTGACCCAGCGCGAGCACGAAAAATTGACCAAAAGCATCGGTGGCATCAAGGACATGGCCGGTTTGCCCGATGCCATTTTTGTGATCGACGTGGGTTATCACAAAATCGCGGTGACCGAGTCCCGCAAGCTGGGGATTCCGTTGATCGGCGTGGTTGACACCAATCATTCGCCCGAAGAAATCGATTACGTGATTCCGGGTAACGACGACTCCGGCAAGGCAATTCGCCTTTACGCATCCGGCATCGCCGATGCGATTCTCGCCGGCCGTTCGCAGGCCTTGCACGATATCGTCAAGACCGCTGGCGAAGACGAATTCGTTGAACTCGAATCCGAGCTCGCGGCACACGACGCGACCCCGACGGCCTGATTCATTCGGGTCCTTGCCCTCCCTCCCTCCAAGTATTCAAAAAGCATTCAAGATGGCTGAAATCACCGCATCCCTCGTAAAAACGCTTCGCGAAAAGACTGACGCTCCAATGATGGAGTGCAAAAAGGCACTGACCGAGGCCGATGGTGACCTTGACCGGGCGGAGGAACTGCTTCGCGTCAAGCTCGGCAACAAGGCGAGCAAGGCCGCGAGCAGGATCACGGCCGAGGGCGTGGTCGCTATCCACGTGAGTGCCGATGGCAAGACGGGTTCGATCGTTGAACTCAATTCCGAGACCGATTTCGTCGCAAAGAACGACGATTTCATGGCGCTTGCGAACGGCGTCGCCGCGCTGGTTGCGACACAAGATCCGACGGATGTAGCGGCGCTTTCCGCGCTACCCATGGGTGAAGGCACTGTCGAGAGCACCCGGACTGCGCTCATCGGCAAGATTGGCGAGAACATGACGATTCGCCGTTTTGAGCGATTTGCTGCGCATGGTCACCTCGCCAGCTACATCCACGGTGGCTCCAAAGTCGGCGTGATCATTGATGTCGAGGGGGGTGACGTGCCGCTTGCACGGGATTTAGCCATGCACATTGCTGCCAGCCGCCCGCGAGCGATCGATGCCTCGGGGGTTGATGCGGCCTTCATTGAGAAGGAGCGCTCTATCGCTCAACAGAAAGCGGCTGAATCAGGCAAGCCTGAAGACATCGTGAACAAGATGATCGACGGTGCCGTTCAGAAAGTTCTCAAGGAAGTCACCCTACTGAATCAGGTGTTCGTGAAGGCTGAAGACGGCAAGCAGACCGTTGAGCAGTTGTTGCGTGTTCGTGGCGCTCGCGTCCATGCCTTTCGATTGTTTGTCGTCGGCGAAGGGATCGAAAAGAAGGTGACGGACTTCGCCGCGGAGGTGGCCGCCCAGGCAGCCGCGGCTAAAGCAGCGCACTGATCGCATCCCCAACGATGGATCAATCTTCGCTAAAGTACCGCCGGATCCTGCTCAAGCTATCGGGTGAGGCCCTGATGGGTGACGAGCCCTACGGGATTGATCGGGGAACGATTGCACGAATGGTGCGCGAGATCGCTGAAGTCAGCTCGATGGGTCTCGAGTTGGCGATCGTGATCGGGGGAGGCAACATTTTTCGCGGCGTCGCAGGTGGCGCGGCGGGGATGGATCGCGCCACAGCCGATTACATGGGAATGCTTGCGACCGTCATGAATGCGCTTGCGCTGCAAGATGCATTGCGTCTTGGTGGGGTCGAAGCACGCGTTCAATCTGCTCTCAAGATTGAGCAGGTGGTTGAACCCTATATTCGGCCGAAGGCGCTGCGCTATCTCGAGGAAGGCAAGATTGTTATTTTTGCGGCCGGCACCGGCAATCCGTTTTTTACGACGGATACCGCTGCTGCGTTGCGTGCGGCCGAGGTCGGCGCTCAGATCGTGCTCAAAGCGACCAAAGTTGACGGGGTCTACGATGCGGACCCCATGACCAATCCTAATGCCGTTCGCTTCGACCGGATCAGTTTTGATGAGGCGATCTCGCGTCGCCTTTCAGTCCTCGATGCAACCGCGTTTGCCCTTTGTCGTGATCAAAAGCTCCCAATTAAAGTATTTTCCATCCTTAAAGAAGGCGCGCTCAAGCGAGTCGTCCTGGGTGAAGACGAAGGGACGCTTGTGCATGTCTAGGAAAGTACTGGGGCACTGTACGATTCTATTTTCGGGAGTTTAATGCCATGTCTGCTCAGGAGGTTCGGCAATCAACCGACCAGAAGATGTCGAAATCGATCGAATCCCTGCGGGTCACACTCTCGCGGATTCGGACTGGACGCGCCCATGCGGGTCTGCTTGACCATATCCAGGTCGATTACTACGGATCACCGGTGCCAATTTCGCAAGTTGCGAATGTGACTTTGATGGACGCTCGCACGATTGGCGTTTCTCCTTGGGAGAAAAAAATGGCCAGCGTGATCGAAAAAGCGATCCGTGAGAGCGATCTCGGTCTCAACCCGGTGTCGATGGGCGACCTTTTGCGGGTGCCACTGCCGCCGCTGTCTGAAGAGCGACGGCGCGAACTTGCCAAGGTCGTGAAGACCGAGGGTGAGCACACCAAAGTGGCGGTTCGCAACCTTCGGCGCGATGCCAACGAACAATTCAAGAAGCTTCTGAAAGACAAGGAGCTCTCAGAGGATGAAGAACGCCGGGCCCAGGACGATATTCAGAAGCTCACAGATCGAAATGTGGCCGAAATCGATCGAATTCTTGCCGAAAAAGAGAAAGAATTGCTGACCGTTTGAGACTGACCGTTATTCAGGGAATCCTCAAGATCATGTCAACGTTGAACTCGTCTGCGGCGATCGTGGGTGGCGTGCCGAGGCACATCGCAATCATCATGGACGGCAACGGCCGCTGGGCTTCGCGGCGGATGCTGCCACGAGTGGCGGGGCATGTTCGCGGAGTTGATGCAGTTCGGGCGTCGGTCGAAGCTTGTCTCGATCGGGGCGTACGATATCTCACGCTCTTCGCATTCAGTTCCGAGAACTGGCGTCGTCCCGCCGAGGAAGTTGGGGTTCTGATGAGCCTGTTCCTTTCGGTGCTTGAACGTGAGATTGAAAAGCTGGATCGGGCCCGGGTGAGGCTTCGGGTGATCGGCGATCTGAAGGCGTTTGAGCCCAAGCTCCGAAGCCGGATTGCGGATGCAGAGGCTCGAACCGCTCGACATCATCGTTTGACCTTGACCATTTGCGCCAATTACGGCGGGCGCTGGGATATTTCTCAAGCAACGAGACGCCTGCTTGATGCCCGCCCAGAGCTGGCGCAACAGGGTGCGGCGATCGAACCGATCGATTTTGAGCCCTTTCTGTCGCTCGCTTACGCTCCGGAGCCTGATTTGTTTATTCGAACGGGCGGTGAGCAGCGGGTAAGCAATTTTCTGCTTTGGCAACTGGCTTACACCGAGCTGTATTTTACCGAAGCGTTTTGGCCAGACTTT
>RFPW01000180.1 GCA_009925965.1 Betaproteobacteria bacterium | reverse complement strand
AGTCTGCAAAAGCTCGACACGGCTGCCGGTGAGGCGCACGAACTCTTCGATATGGGCGCCGCAGAGGACGACGACGAGACCCTGATTGCCGTCGAAGGCGATATCGATCAGGTCCGTGCTGGCGTTGAGGGCCTCGAGTTCCGGCGGATGTTTTCCAACCCCGCGGACCCCGCCAACTGCTTTGTGGATATTCAGGCCGGTGCGGGCGGCACCGAGGCGCAGGACTGGGCGTCGATGTTGCTTCGTCAGTACCTTAAATACTGCGAGCGCAAGGGGTTCAAGGCCGAGTTGCTCGAAGAAAGCGAAGGCGATATCGCCGGCATCAAGAGCGCCACGATCAAGGTCGAGGGGGAATACGCGTTCGGCCACCTGCGCACCGAAACCGGCGTTCATCGCTTGGTCCGCAAGAGCCCATTTGATTCGTCCGGTGGGCGCCACACTTCGTTCGCATCGCTCTACGTCTATCCCGAAATCGACGATTCGTTTGAAGTCGATATCAATCCGTCGGACGTTCGGATCGATACGTTCCGCGCCTCCGGTGCTGGCGGCCAGCACATCAACAAGACTGACTCTGCGGTTCGGATGACACATATGCCGAGCGGCATCGTTGTTCAATGTCAGAACGACCGCTCACAACACCGTAATCGGGATGAAGCCTGGGGCATGTTGCGCGCCAAGCTCTACGAACTCGAAATGCGCAAGCGAATGGATGCCCAGCAGGAATTAGAGGCTACCAAAACCGATGTCGGCTGGGGTCATCAAATTCGTTCGTACGTTCTGGATCAGAGCAGAATCAAAGATCTTCGAACGGGCGTGGAGGTCAGCGCGACCCAAAAAGTGCTCGACGGTGATCTCGATCCTTTTATCCAGGCCAGCCTCAAGCAGGGACTCTGAGCGAGGCCCCACCGGGCGTTCTGAGCTCAGCGCATAAACTCGCGTACATAGTCGGCACCGAGCCCAACAGCCTCAAAATGCGCGCGATATTTTTCGATGCGAGTAAAAACGTCGTCATACCCTGTGGAATTACCCTGAGGGTCGACGCACACGCAACAGGTGGATGTAAAAACCACCGGAGAATGAACTGATGTCTGACGAAGACCAACTGCAGATCCCCACCGAATCCCATGTTCTAGCAGAGCGCCGCGCCAAACTGGGTGCGCTTCGCGCGCGGGGCAACGCCTTTCCCAACGACGTGAGGCCGACGCATCAGGTCGCAGACATCAATACGCGCTTTGCCACCCATACCCGCGAAGCCCTGGAGGCCGAGCCGGTTCAGATCAAGATCGCCGGTCGGATGGTGTTGAAGCGGGTCCAGGGCAAAGCCAGTTTTGCCACCTTGCAGGATGGCTCCCACCAGCTAGGCCCAGATACCAGCCACGACGGGCGCTTGCAGCTATGGATGAATGACGAAGGCGTTGGGGCTGCGGCCCACGAGGCCTTCAAACACTGGGATCTCGGCGACATCGTGTATGCCGAGGGCGTCCTGTTTCGGACCCTGCGCGGGGAACTTTCGTTACGTTGTCAGGCACTACGACTAGTCACCAAATCGATCCGCCCCCTGCCCGACAAATTTCATGGCCTCGCAGATACCGAGATCCGGTATCGACAGCGCTATGTCGATCTGATCGTGACGGAGTCGACCCGGCGGACCTTCGTCACCCGTTCTCGAACGCTGGATGCGTTACGTCGGTTCATGACCGAGCATCAGTTTCTCGAAGTCGAGACGCCGATGTTGCACCCCATCCCTGGTGGCGCATCGGCCAAGCCGTTTGTGACGCATCACAACGCACTTGATCAGGCCATGTTCCTGCGGATCGCTCCCGAGCTTTATCTGAAACGACTCGTGGTGGGCGGTTTCGAACGGGTCTTCGAAATCAATCGTAACTTCAGGAATGAAGGCGTTAGCGTTCGCCACAACCCTGAGTTCACGATGATGGAGTTCTACGCCGCTTATACCGATTATCGCTGGATGATGGATTTCACCGAGCAGATCCTGCGCGCGGCTGCACTCCATGCTTGCTCAACCACAGCGCTGGAATACCAGGGCCGAGCGCTGGATTTGGGCAAGCCATTCGAGCGCCTCACCATCGTCGACGCAATCCGGACCCACGAACCGTCTCTTGCCCACGCAGCCTTCGATGACCGCGACTGGTTAGTCCATGCCCTCGGTGAGCGCTCAATCAACGTTGCAAAGACACCGCACCTGAAAAACGCCGGGATCGGCGCCTTGCAACTGGCATTGTTTGAGGAAACGGCAGAGGCCAAGCTCTGGAACCCCACCTACATCATCGACTATCCCGTCGAAGTTTCACCACTCGCTCGGGAATCAGACGATGCACCGGGCGTGACCGAGCGATTTGAGCTCTTCATTGCCGGGCGTGAGATCGCGAATGGCTTTTCCGAATTGAATGATCCTGAAGATCAATCGGACCGTTTCCTGGCACAGGCCCAGGCAAAAGAGGCTGGGGACGAAGAGGCGATGTATTACGACGCGGACTACGTTCGCGCACTCGAGTACGGCATGCCACCGGCTGGCGGATGCGGGATCGGAATCGACCGACTGGTGATGCTTCTGACCGATGCGCCCAGCATCCGCGACGTGATTCTGTTCCCCGCCTTGCGCAACGAGACCGACCTGACTTAGATCGCGTCCTCGTTGGCCTCTCCGGTCCGAATCCGGATCACCTGTTCGACGGCTGTCACAAAAATCTTCCCGTCACCGATGCGGCCGGTCCGGGCCGCCTTGACGATGGCATCAATTGCGCCATCGAGTGCGCTATCGGATACGACCACTTCAATTTTGACTTTAGGAAGAAAGTCGACCACGTACTCGGCACCACGATAAAGTTCGGTATGACCGCGCTGCCGACCGAAACCCTTCACTTCAGTGACGGTCAATCCGGCAACACCCACCTCGCCAAGCGCCTCTCGAACTTCGTCGAGTTTGAACGGCTTGATAATCGCTGTGATCCGCTTCATGGTCAGTTCTCCTTGGTCAGGCAATCGGGATGCTCTCACGAAATCGTGATGTGATCGGGTAGCGCCAATCACGTCCAAAGCCGCGGTGGGTCACCCGGATACCCACCGGTGCCTGGCGACGTTTGTACTCATTGATCCGCATCAAACGCACAACGAGGCTTACGGCCTCGGGCGGAAATCCTGCCGCAACGACGTCCTCAGCCGGCAAACCCTGCTCCATGTAAAGCTCAAGGATGCCGTCCAACAGCTCGTAAGGCGGTAACGAATCCTGATCAGTCTGGTCCGGCCGAAGCTCGGCAGAAGGCGGTCTATCAATGATACGAGTTGGAATTATCTCACCAGCGATCGCATTGTGCACCAGCGCAGGCGTATGCGCATTACGCCAGCGACAAAGGCGCCACACAGTGGTCTTCAGCAGGTCCTTGATTACCGCAAAACCACCCGCCATATCCCCGTAAAGGGTGCAATAACCGGTGGCCATTTCGCTTTTATTGCCAGTGGTCAGAACGATCGACCCGTGGCGGTTCGAAAGCGCCATGAGAAGAGTTCCTCGAATGCGGGCCTGCAGGTTCTCCTCAGTTGTATCTGTACTGCTGCGCCCGACCAGTTCATCCGCCAGCAGCGAATGGAATGCCTCAAATGGCCCGGCGATGGGGATCTCGTCGTACCGAACGCCCAGACGCTCAGCCATTTCCCGCGCATCGATCCAGGAAATATCGGCGGTATAACGGCTGGGCATCATCACCGCACGTACGCGATCAGCGCCCAGCGCATCAACGGCAACAGCCATTGTCAACGCAGAGTCCACCCCCCCAGACAGCCCTAGCAACGCGCCGGGAAAACCGTTCTTGCCGAGATAATCGCGAACGCCCAATACCAACGCCGAATACGCCTGTTCATCAAGCGACAGCTCTGGCTCGATCCGACCAGAAAGTTTGAGCGTAGGGTCACCCCCGCCGTTCGCAGGGTCCCCTTCAGCCACATCCACCAACAACAAATCCGTCGCGAACTGCCTCGCCTGCGCCTGAATCGTGCCCTGCGCGTCGAGCGCGAAAGACCCGCCATCAAAAACCAGTTCAGCCAATGCTGATCGGCCGCAATTCTCGTTACGCCCTGGGGAAGATCGAGCTGGTTTACGCGCGGGCCTCCCGGCATGTCAGCCGCCCAAAGCGCTGGCGTGACCCAAAACGTTGTTGCCGCCACGCTGGCCATACGCAACTTCTCGCCGAAGGAAAGCCTTGGATCGGTTGACTGATTCGGGCTCATTCCCGGTCGCACTGTTCTCATGCCATCATCCCATTCGTTGTCCGACATCAACTCTTGTCGTTTGCAACCCTTATTCGTAGATTCCGTAGGGTCCTTTTCAACGCGCTTTTGCGTTTACACGTCCCCGCATTGACCTCAAGCCCACTGGGGTGCCCCGCTACAAGCCCGCCGCAGCTGTTTTGCCAGCTGATTGCGCTGATGCTCGGGCACAAAGCGCCCGACCTCGCAAAACTTACCCGCAGAAACCAACTTCACCAATTCTCGTCGTTGCCCCTGATACTCGATCCGAAGCCAATTCAGCGGCACTTCGGTGCGCTCCACAAAATTACCCATGCACCGCTCGACCAACAACCCCTCGGATTGGAACACAATTCGCTCAAAATCGGCGGCGTGTCTCGCGTAGACGACAAAGGCAATCGCGAGCGCAGTCACCTCC
>RFPW01000179.1 GCA_009925965.1 Betaproteobacteria bacterium | reverse complement strand
AATAGATCAGCTTCCACGCCAAAGGTGTTCTTTGAACGACCAATACTAGATCCCGTCAAATAGGGACTTCTTGCTCCGTCCTGCGAAACTGAACTATTCATGACATTGTCACTTGGATTGACCGTGTTCGAAGTCAGTGTTGTTGATGAGGTGCCACGAACAGTCAGGGAATCGCCAACGGTGCCCGCATCACCATCAAGCCCAACAAAACGGAAATCCGGATGATTGCCAGCTTGCATCCACTGACATGCCGGACAGCTGCCACATGCGCCTGAAACCGTCTCGGACGTCGATCCCTCGCACAGGAGGCCACCGGCAAGCGCACGGCCAAATTCCAGAGCACCAGTTCCAAGAGCCGCAGTCACGAGCAGCGCATGGGGCAATCGAAGCCGACTGGCCAACCATCGACGCAACGGGCCCTCGTGCCAAGGGAATGGATGAATGCCAGCGGTCATTCGACATCCTGGTGCGACGTCAGAAGAGAGTTCAGATCCATGGCCAACTGCTGGCGAATCTGTTCGATCGAACCACGGGCATCAATTCGGAGGAACCGCTCCGGATGCGCTTGAGCCCTCTGAACGTATTGAGTTTGTACGCGCTGATGAAAAGGCTCGGGCTCACTTTCAAAGCGATCCGACCCCTGCGTTTCATTGCGCACGGCTCTGCGCTGCTGCGCAACGGCGAGAGGGACGTCGAAGAGCCAGGTCCGGTCTGGGTCTTGACCCTGTTGGGTCCAAGCCTCGAGGACAGCAATCCGATCTGCCAGCATTCCGCGCCCACCGCACTGATAGGCGTAGGTGGCGTCTGTGAATCGATCACTAATCACCCATGCGCCGCGAGCCAATGCGGGGTTGATGACTTCTGAAAGATGTTCTGCCCGCCCGGCGAATAGCAACAGGCATTCTGTTGCAGGTGTCATGCTTGAATTCAGCAAGAGCGAGCGAATTTGATCGCCCAATGGCGTTCCGCCGGGCTCTCTTGTCGTTACCACTTCAATGCCCTGCGCGCGGAGGTACTCGGCAGCCCAACTGAGGTGGCTCGATTTTCCGGCTCCATCAATCCCCTCAAGTGTCAGGAATCGACCGCGCCGAACGCGTCTGGTGGGGGCCGTGGGTTTAATCGCGTCCATTCGATTCCATCAAGGCGATTCTTGGCGGCGCTGCCAACGTCGGACGGCCTGGTTGTGCGCGTCGAGGCTTTCGTTAAATTCACTTGACCCATCGCCGCGCGCAACGAAATACAGTGCTTTCGTTTGGGCCGGAGCGATGCTGGCATCCAACGATGCGCGGCTGGGCATTGCAATCGGCGAGAGCGGCAGCCCAGCTCGGGTATAGGTATTCCATGGGGAATCGGCACGAAGGTCAGACCGGCGCAAGTCGCCATCAAACCGTTCGCCCAGGCCGTAGATCGTGGTGGGATCGCTTTGCAAGCGCATCCCGGCGCGTAGCCGGTTCGTGAACACGGCGGCAACCTTGGATCTGTCCTCCTCGCGCGCGGTCTCCTTCTCAACGATCGATGCGAGTACTAACAAATCGAGAGGGTTCTCCAGCGGTAGATGATCGCTGCGCCTTGCCCAAGTGCTTTGCAACAACGTTGTCTGACGTCGATAGGCCCGCCGTAGGAGATCGATATCGCTCGTTCCGGGATAAAACAGATAGTAGTCCGGTGCAAACCAACCTTCGGCAAACGCTTGCGGCGCACCGATGGACTTCAAGATCTCGCTCTCCGATAAACCCGTGGTCCGATGCTGTAAATCAGGATGGCGGTTTAGTGCAAGGCGCAACTGACGAAAATTCCAGCCCTCGATGATGCGAAGCTCACGCTGCTGGGGGTCATTACGAACCAGCTTGTTGAGCAGACCAGCCAGTGAAATTGGCGATCTGATCTCGTAGGACCCTGACTTGATTGAGCGGGCGTCCCCACGCAATCTGAGTGCCCAGCGCATCGATCGGGCGGGAACTTGGATCCCCTGATCCTGAAGACTGGCGCCTAATTTGGCGGGTAGCGTGCCAGGCTCAACGATGACTTCAAGGGATGGGGTTCGCAAAGTCAACGGCCACCAGCGATAGCCTGCCCAAACAGCGGCCACCGCAACGATCGCAAAAACCATTGCAATCCGGGCGATACGGGCTCCTCGCCTGAGGCCATTTAAGAACAAATTACCTTCCACGAATTAACGTCGTTCCTCGTCTGTCCCTGACCAACGTCCTTCCCAACTGACGCGTTGCCTATGATACTTGGGGCCATGTTCGAATGCCGATTGGAGCCCCGCAATGACCTTGCCCCCTGGCCCTGCCCTTGACTCTGTGGCGTCCCCCCATCACGTCAATCATGGCGTCGATCAAGGCGTCGATCATTACGCCGATCTGGCCCAGTCGATTGCTGCGCAACTCGCGCCTGGAAGTGCTGGACCTGAGATTCAGTTGAATCCAATTCGACTTGATCGCCCTGGAACCGAAGCTGGTTTTTACAGTGCACTGCCCGATTTTTCGGTCCTCTGTGTCAGTGGACCAGATGCCGTTACTTTCCTGCACTCACAGGTCACGAATGATCTCGCCGTGCTCGCCGATCAGAGCGCTCAACTCAATGGCTACTGCACGCCAAAGGGGCGATTGCTTGCGACCGCCATTACCTGGCGGCTGGCGGATTCGATTCGATTGCTCGTGCCAAGCCCCGAGGCCGTTAGCCTAGCGTCACGCCTGCGCAAGTATGTGATGCGGGCGAAGGTCAGTATTGAGCTTGAGGAGCAAATTGCGGTGATTGGCATTGCACAGTCCGGTGGTGACGTATTGGCTGCAATAGGGATGAATTCTCCATCCCCGATGTGCGCGTCAGCCTCGGGTGATCGGGCCGCTGTGGGTTTGGAACCCGTCATTGTTGAGGGGCGGAAATTGGCCCGACAGCTGTTGCTGCTGCGAGGAAGTGAGTTGGTGGAGGTCTGGAAGACCTTGGGGCAATTTTTGTCGCCTGCTTCGACTTCGGATTGGAGATGGTTGGAAGTGCTCTCTGGACAACCCAGGATTGTTGGCGGAGCTGTTGAGCAGTTTGTCCCCCAGATGATCAACCTTGAGCGGGTCGACGGAGTCAATTTCAAGAAAGGGTGCTACCCCGGACAGGAGGTCGTCGCACGCAGTCAGTACCTTGGCAAGCTTAAGCGCCGCATGTTTTTGGCCACAGCACCCGGGGCTGATTGCTCGCCAGGCAGCGATGTGTTCGCAACGGGACAGACTGAGCCCGTGGGTCAGGTTGTTCTCGGGGCGCCAGTCCCTCAACGCAACGGCCCGCTCCCAAACACGACGCAAGTGGTGCTTTTTGAAGCCTCCCGAGAAATCGTCGACGCGAACCTCGATCAAGCGGGCCTGCACCTAGAGGGTCCGGGTGGTCGCATTCTCTCTGGACTCGCCCTACCCTATGCGCTCTGAAGCCGAAGAAGCGGACAAACCTGTTCAGCTGTTTCTCTGGTTCCTGGCGTCGTCTGAGCATGACGAAGCCGTCCGGCGGGCATTAAAGCTGGCATCGGAGCGATTGGTTGATGAGTCACCCCTGTGCTTATCGATTTCCCCAGTCCACTACCAACGTATTCAAGCAATTGAGATCAACGAGCCACCCCGCGATCGTGTGAGCACCTGGATGGAC
This sequence comes from Betaproteobacteria bacterium, assembly GCA_009925965.1. Taxonomy (GTDB): domain Bacteria; phylum Pseudomonadota; class Gammaproteobacteria; order Burkholderiales; family Burkholderiaceae_E; genus RFPW01. Next base: position 1,073 of record RFPW01000179.1, on the reverse strand, counting down.
GTGCATCCGCCCATTGCGTACTCACAGTCCCCCGCCTATCTAGCGTTGGTGGAGCAAATCGCACGAGAAACAGGACTCACCGAATGGGTAAGAGGCGAACGGCATGCTGAGTGGTTTTCATGTGCCTAATCGCATTGTCTTGGCAGTCCCACCCTGATTGTCCACTCGTCATCGCAGCGAATCGCGATGAATTCTTTGAGCGACCGACACTCCCGGCTCAATGGTGGGCGGGTGATCCACGAATTCTCGCTGGCCAGGATCTTGAGGCCGGAGGTACCTGGATGGGTGTGACGCGGGATGGGCGCTTCGCCGCGTTAACCAACGTCCGCCAACCCGGAGCGCATCCAGCTCGACGTTCACGGGGCGAACTTGTGGCCGCATGGCTGGGCGGTGGACGCGACGAGACGGCGATGACGGCAGCAACAATCGCTTTTAGAGCCGGTCATGAGTATGGCGGCTTTCACCTGCTGCTTGGTTCATTCGCCGATCGGAACGCCGCAGACCATTCGAGCAGCGCACGCTCTTCACTCGTTTGGACTTGTAATCGAGAGGGCGGCGAGCCACGCCATCTCGAACCCGGCATCTGGGCTTGGTCCAATGGAGGGCCCGGCCATGAGTGGCCCAAGACGCGACGACTGATCTCGGCGCTCACCAAGTCGGCTCTTCTCTCGAAGTCCATCCTGGAACCCATCCTGGAGCCTATCCTGGACCCCACCTCGGAGCGTGCTTCGGCCTCCGCTGAGGCAACGCAAGCTCGGCTGCTGGAAGCGCTGGCGGATGCAAGGCCTGCTCCCGACAAACTGTTGCCGGATACAGGAATCGACCTGGAGCGTGAGCGTGCGCTTTCATCGCCCTTTATCCCTATCCACCGTTTACCGAATGGATCGATTTACGGCACTCGGGCATCCACGCTCGTGCGGGTCTCGAAGGGCCAATCCGTGCAATGGCTTGAGCGAACCTTCAAGGCAGACGGCAGCCACGCCGACCGCTCGGAATCGTTTCAAATTCAGTCGCTTGGCGCGCCCAGCTGACGAAAGAACTTAAAAGTTCCGCTGGATTTTGCTGCGACTTGT
>RFPW01000178.1 GCA_009925965.1 Betaproteobacteria bacterium | reverse complement strand
ACTGATGGGTCAGGACGTGACCGGTTGGAGCCAGCCACGTCGGGCCCGGGCCGGCCTTGGGCGTAGCTACCAGCGTAATACGATCTATCCGAGCTTTTCTGTCCTGGAGAATTGTCGTCTGGCTGCTCAGGCCTCGACCCCAAAGCCCTGGGCCTGGTGGCAGGATGCTGATCGTTGCGCCCAGAGCATCGCGGCCGCCCACAAAGCCGCAGACCGTGCTGGTCTGGCTCTGGTTCTCGACCGTGAGGCTGGTTTGCTCAGTCATGGGCAGAAGCGCCAGCTTGAAATCGCGATGTGTCTGGCCACTGCGCCTCAAGTGCTGCTGCTCGATGAACCCCTGGCGGGCATGGGGGCCGAGGAGACGGAGCGGATGCTAGCGCTCCTGGTCGAATTGAAAGCGCAGCACGGCATTTTGCTGATCGAGCACGATATGGACGCCGTGTTCCGGGTCGCTGACTGCATCACCGTGATGGTCAATGGATCCGTGATTGCCTCGGGGGCGCCAGATTTTGTGCGTCAAAGCCCTGAAGTGCAGGTCGCTTATCTCGGCGAGCAAGACCTTGAGCAGATCTGAGTGAGTAGATCTGAGGCCATGCATAACCTGATTCTGGATGCCCGCGGCATCCACGCCTGGTATGACTCGAGCCATGTTTTGCATGGTATCGATCTGCAGATCGCCCGTGGCGAGACCGTCGGGCTGCTTGGACGCAACGGCATGGGCAAGAGCACCTTGATTAGGACACTCCTTGGGCATGTCGTACAGCGCTCAGGAAATATTCAAGTATTTGGCAAGGATCTTTCCAGAGGTAAGCCCCATGAGATGGCCCGCCAGGGTGTTGCCTATGTTCCCGAGGGCCGTGGCGTCTTTGCCAATCTCAGCGTCCGTGAAAATCTCATCATGGCAGCCAAACCAACCGGATCTTTTGGGCGGGGCTGGAGTTTCGAGCGGGTGCTGACCACGTTCCCGCGCCTGAGCGAGCGCTCGAACCACCTGGGCGGTCAGCTCTCCGGGGGCGAACAACAGATGCTTTCCATCGGACGCGCCCTGATGACTCAGCCCGAGCTGATCATCCTGGACGAAGCTACCGAAGGACTGGCCCCCTTGATCGTTGCCGAAATCTGGCGCGTCATCGCCGAGATCCGACGGGACGGAATTGCCACCCTGATTGTCGATCGTGATTTTCGTAAGGTGCTCGCGCAATCGGACCGCGCGGTGGTTCTCCAGAAAGGGCAGGTGGTGCTGGCTGGCGATTCGAAAGTCCTGCGGCAGCAACCCGAACTGGCGGCCTTTCTCGGCGTTTGAGCGTAGCTGGTTTTAGTGCTGGTGCTTAGTTTCCAAGATGCGTTGAGGCAGGCTCGTGCACAGTCACCGGATATCCAATTCGATCGAGCAGTTTCTTGGTGCAGTAAAGAGTGAACATGGCGGCGTTCAAGTTTGGTCGCAAGCTTGGTCGCCAGACGGCATCAATTCGTAGCTGGTGCTGCGGCCACTGGCCTCAGATTTTTTGAGGACACCACGCTCCATAAGTTCGGTAATGTCGCGAAGTGCGGTGTCCTGCGAGCACTTGCCAATCGCCGCCCATTTGCTGCTGGTCAGCTTGCCGTCAAAACCATCAAGCAACTTGTTCAGCAGCTTGATCTGCCGATCATTGAGCGGCATCCCAGCCCAATGCTGCCAAAAGCGAGCCTTGGCCAAAACCTGCGCCAGCGTTTCATTTGAGCTTTGGATGGCCCGCAGCAAGCACCCAAGGAACCACTCCAACCAGGCGGTGACATCCAGATCACCTTTTTGTGTTGCCTCCAGACGATCGTAATACTCTTCGCGTTCGCGCTGAATCTGGGCCGACAGGCTGTAAAAGCGTTGCGCTGACTTTTCAGCGCGCGCCAGTGCCATATCGCCCACGGCACGCGCGATCCGTCCATTGCCATCCTCAAACGGGTGGACGGTTACAAACCACAAGTGCGCAAGACCTGCTTTGACGACCGGGTCGTCTTGGCTGTCCACGCTGAGGTTGTCCATGCTGAACCAATTCAGGAAATTACCCATTTCGGCATCCAGCAGAGCCGCCGGGGGGGCTTCGTAGTGAACCTTTTGTCGGTGCATCGGCCCTGAAACGACCTGCATCGGACCCTGAGCATCGTCACGCCATTGGCCAACACGAATTTTGGTGAGACTGCTGTACCCGGTTGGAAACATGGCTGCATGCCAGCCAAACAGGCGCTCCGTCGTCAGAGGTATGTTGTGTCCTCGAGTGGCGTCCAGCACCATATCGACCACCCCATCGACATGCCGATCCGACGGTGCCAAGGCACCGATGTCGACGCCGAGCTTGCGGGCAATGGACGATCGCACCGAGTCGAGTTTGAGTGTTTCGCCCTCGATTTCGCTGGTCTTGAGCACATCCTCGGTCAGGATGCGCAGCGTCGCCTGATCCCGCAGGTCTAACCCCAGGTCGTGCATCCGGCCCAGCAAATACCCTTGCGCCAAATGAAGCTGAGCGAGTAGAGGTGCCAGCCGTTTGTGGTCGTAAAACCAGTGCGGCCAGTCGTTTCGTTGCCAGACATAGCGTTTATCGTCGCTCTTCATGCGGTGATTGTTGCCACCATTCGCCGTACAGTCAAGGCAATCTACGCAGTATTTGCGGATTTAAGTTTGGTTTTCACCGCAAGAAACCTTTGGATGGGAAGCTAAGGGATAGACAAGGTCTCCTGATTCCTGCGGCGCAGGACGGTGGATGGTTGACCACCTGCCGACTGGCTGCCTTCATCCGCGATCGAACAGCCCCACAGCACCTCACTGCGCAGACGTGACTACCTTCGCATAAAAGAAGCGGCCACTGTACCGATTCGACTTTCCGCCACAAACCAAGCTAATTCGTTTCCCTGTGAATCTCGCGGCTACGCCCTTTGGGTTCGGCGGCACATGGGGAGGATCTTTGCGCTGCGAACGCTAGCGCGATCATTGATTGCACTGCAATCATCGATTACAATTCAAGCCTACCGCAACCCTGGAGCGCCGCCATGGCCAGCATCACCATCCGCAACCTCGATGACGACATCAAGCAGCGGCTGCGTGTGCGCGCCGCCGAGCACGGCCGCTCAATGGAAGAGGAGGCGCGCGACATCCTTCGCCGGGTCATGAGCGATGCCACCTCGCCGCGCGACCTGGCCGCAGCCATCCGTACCCGAGTCTCTCCGGGAGCGCGCACCGATCTCGAACTGCCCGCCCGGGAGCCGATGCGCGAGCCCCCGCAACTCGGCCGCCAATCTCGATGATCATCCTCGACACCAACGTCCTCTCGGAACTACTTCGGCCGGCCCCGGCCGGGCAGGTCGAGCGTTGGCTGGCAGCCCAGGACGGCACGAAGGTCTATTTCACCACGGTTGGCGAGGCAGAACTGCGGCTCGGCGCGGCCATTCTTTCCGCAGGCAAGCGCCGCGCCGCGCTTACCACTGCGATCGAGGGCCTGCTAGACGAGGATTTCCGCGACCGCATCCTGCCGTTTGATCGTCCTGCGGCGAGGGCCTACGCCACCATCGCTGCCGAACGCCGCGCTGCGGACCGGCCGATCAGCCAGTTCGACTGCCAGATCGCCGCGATTGCCCGCGCCCGTGAAGCCACAGTGGCGACCCGCAATATCAGCGACTACGAGGGCTGCGGTATTGAGTTGATCGACCCCTGGACATCCGGCGCCCGACAGTAAGAGGTCACGACCCAACGACTATGCCCAGTTGCTGGACGACGGACTGATTAGTTCGAACGAAATGCAAATGCACGGCCATTGCGAGCGTCATCTAGGTTTTATCCAGGGGCGGGTTGGTTTGCGGTCAAAGGTCAGTTTCAGGGGCTGACCCGTTTGGTCATAGATTTCGGGCTGCGTGATGCAATCTCAAAATTTCAACATCGTCGCCGCGCGCGCGGTAGATGGCGATGTAGTTCTTGTGCAGGACAAGTTCGCGCGTGCCGGGGACGCGGCCAGCCCCGCCCATGCCTGGATGGGCCTGAAGTTTGGTCACAGCGGCCTGCAACTCCAGTACAAAGCTGTTTGCGCGGGTCGGGTTGTCTTTGGCGATGAAGCCAGCGATTTCATCAACAGACGCTAGCGCTGTCTTGGTCCACTTGATCAATATGGATCAAGCGCCGTATTTGGCACACACCGCTTTGACCTGCTTGTCGGTTGCGAATTCACCTGCATCGGCTTCCTTGATGCCTTCGTGGATGTCATGAATATGCCAGGATTCACTCTGCACATAGTTAGTCAGCGCATCGATGGCCAAAAAGCTCTTGGTCCGTGCGGTCGCCTTGGCCAACTCTTCGATCTGGTTGTAAAGCGCCTCGGGCAAGCGTACGTTGATGGTTCTGGCGGCCATGGCGTAACACTCCTGTGTATGTGTAATACAACGCACTATCCACTTCACAAATCCAAAGGTCAAGAAGCGCCGCAGCGTCCCTGGGCAAGAGCCCTTAAGTCTAGAAAATTATGCCCAGGTGATCGTCACGGCCGACGGCCGGTACGAATTTGAAGGTCGCCCTTACCGCAGCCTCTCGATGATTGCGCGAGAGGTCATCAGTAGCCGCTGGTCTGGGCCGGTCGCTGGCAGAACTGGCTCTCTCCGTAGTCCGCAAGAATCCCCATAAACACTCGGTAGTAGGCAAAAAAAGCCCACCCTTGCGGGCAGGCTTTTTCGTTCGTTTGGTGGAGCCGGCGGGAA
>RFPW01000177.1 GCA_009925965.1 Betaproteobacteria bacterium | reverse complement strand
GCCATTTCAATTTCATGAACCAATTTGCGCCAGCGGGCCCCGTCTAGTCCGGCAGGCATGAGCGTCTGGGTGTTGCGCCCGATCGCAGCCAGCGGCGTGCAGGTCTCGACGCTTAGCCCGTCCTCGAAATGCAGTTGCCAGACCTCGGTGGCATTGATGCGATGGCGCACCAACCGAATGCCCGAGTCGGCGAGCAATGGCTCGATGACCTGGGCCAAAGTCTCGCCGTCCCGTTCGGAGATTGGCGTGTCCACTTCCGAGAGCACCAGATGATCGAGGCCAACCGTCAACTGAACCGGGATGGCAAACCAATCACGGTTCGGGGGGCAGGGGCCGTTCAGATCGCTCGCCCAGCGAAGCGTATCGGCCAGCCATTGTTCGTGGGGCAGTTGCCGGGCAGGCGAGGGGGATTGCACCGACCCCATCAGCATCCAATCGGGTTGCACCAGACTCAGAGCCACGAGTCGAGCTCGGACCGCGGCCGAACTCAACCAATGGGCTGGAGCAAGAGCGCCCGGCAGCACGATGGTCTGTCCGTGGTGTGGGCTTTTTGAGGGGTTGTCTGGGTTCACACGCCGATTCTACGTGGGTCCCAGAACAGGCCCCTGTGGCAAACTCCTACCCTGTGAACCGCCCCTATTTTCCCCCTGTGGAATTCTCGATTGGCTGGCGCTATGTGCGCGCTGGACGGCGTACTCAACGCGGCAACCGCTTTATCTCGTTTATCTCATGGCTGTCCGCAATGGGGATTGCGTTAGGGGTCGCTGCCCTGATCGTTGTGCTCTCGGTCATGAACGGTTTTCAGAAAGAGGTGCGCGACCGGATGCTTTCCGTGCTTGCTCACATTGAGGTGTTCGAGACCTCAACAGCCGCAGTGGCCCTTGATCAGTGGGCCCAATTGACGGACCAGCTGAGGTCCTATCCGCAGGTCCTCGGAGTGGCACCTTTTGTGTCGGGACAGGTCATGATGACTCGAGGAGAGGTCGTCCGCGGCGCGCTGGTGCGCGGGATTGATCCTCGGGCGGAGGCGGCGGTTTCTCAGATTGCCCAGCAAGTCCGTGAGGGGTCGCTTGCCGACCTGCGCGCGGGCGAATACGGGATCGCTTTAGGTCGTGAATTGGCGCGCGCAATGGGTGTTGATCTCGGTGATCGGGTGACCCTCATTGCGCCCCAGGGAACAATGACACCGGTTGGAATGATGCCGAGACTTAAACCCTTTCGGGTGGTTGCTATTTTCGATAGTGGTCATTATGAGTACGACAGCACGCTCGCGCTGACCGCGATGGATGATGCGGCTAAGCTGTTCAGGGCGGAGGGCCCGATGGGATTGCGCCTGCGAGTCGATGACATGCAGGCCGCGCCGAGGATCGCGCGTGAGCTCGCCGCGCAACTCCCCGCCACACTCGCTGTGCGCGATTGGTCGTCTGAAAATCGCAGCTGGTTTGCAGCGGTTCAGGTAGAAAAAAGAATGATGTTCATCATTCTTGCTTTAATCATCGCGGTGGCTGCCTTTAACCTCGTTTCGATGCTGGTCATGACCGTGACTGACAAACAGGCGGATATCGCCATCCTGCGGACCTTAGGTTCCAGCCCAGGGGCGATCCAGCGGATCTTTATTTTGCAGGGCACCGTGATCGGTCTGCTCGGCACCTTGCTTGGCGTGGTGCTTGGGGTGGCTCTGGCTTGGTCAGTGGGCGATCTCGTGGCCGGGATCGAGCGTCTGCTGGGCGTGGAGTTCCTTCCCCCAGGGATTTATTTCATTACCCGATTACCCAGTGACTTGCGCTGGGACGATGTATTCCGGATCGGCGGTGTTGCGGTCTTGCTTTCGGTGGTCGCAACCATTTATCCGAGCTATCGCGCTGCTCGCACCCGACCGGTTGAGGCCCTGCGCCATGAATGATGCGGTGGCGGTCCTGCGGGCCCGTGATCTCGGGAGGACATATGGCGATGGCCCCCGGGCCCTGACCGTTCTCCAAGGTGTCGACCTCTCAGTGGCGGCGGGGGAGTTTGTGGCGATCGTTGGTGCCTCAGGTTCGGGTAAAAGCACCCTGTTGCATTTATTGGGGGGGCTCGATGAGCCCTCGACGGGGCAGGTTGAGATCGCCGGTGAATCGCTTGCGTTGCTCGACGAGCGCGAGCGCGGGCAGTTGCGCAATCGGCTGCTCGGTTTTGTTTATCAGTTTCATCATTTGCTGCCCGAATTCGATGCTGCTGAGAATGTCGCCATGCCGTTGCGGATTCGTGGACTGGCACCGACCATTGCGCTCGAGCGCGCGCGCCAGATGTTGGGCCGGGTCGGATTGCAGGCCCGCGCGACGCATCGCCCTTCCGAGCTTTCTGGCGGCGAGCGCCAGCGCGTAGCATTGGCCCGGGCGCTGGTGACGGAGCCCGCTTGTGTGCTTGCCGATGAGCCCACTGGTAACCTCGATCGGGGGAGTGCCCGTCAGGTGTTTGGATTGTTCGAAGAGCTCAACCGCAGCCTGGGAACGGCGTTGGTAGTGGTGACACACGATCTTGAGTTGTCTGCGCGGGCCGATCGGGTGCTCACGATGCGCGAGGGCCGGCTCGCGTCCGTCTAGAATGCGGCTAAGAATATTGAGCAGGAGCCCGGGGTCATGATTCGAGTTGTTTTCAATCAGAAGGGTGGTGTTGGTAAGTCGACCATTGCCGTCAACCTGGCGGCTATCGGGGCGCTACGCGGACGACGCACGCTGATGATCGACCTGGATCCGCAAGCCAATGCAACCAGTTATTTGCTTGGTTCGGAGGCTCGCCTAGCGCCGACGATTGGTGACTTTTTTGAGCAAAGCCTCTCGTTCCGTCTGGATGCGCTGAAACTGGATCAGTGCATCCACAAGACGCCCTTCGATCGACTCGGGATTGTGCCGGGGGATACCGGACTTGCGGACCTGCAATCCAAGCTCGAAGCGCGCGCCAAGATCCTTAAATTGCCACAGGCGCTAGGGGCTCTAAAAGGGTGGGATGACATCGTCATCGATACGCCGCCAGCCCTTAACTTTTTTACCCGTTCGGCCTTGATTGGCGCAGACGGTTGTTTGATTCCGTTTGACTGCGACGAGTTTGCACGCCAGGCGCTTTATGGCCTGCTGGAGTCCGTGAGCGAAATTGGTGCAGACCACAACCCAAAGCTGCGGGTGGAAGGCATCGTGGCCAATCAGTTCAACCCGCGTTCCAGCCTTCCGGTTCGGATTGTCGAGTCGATGGTCGATGAAGGTCTTCCGGTGCTGCAGACGCGTCTTTCGTCCTCGGTCAAGGTGCGCGAGTCTCACGAGGCCTGTCTCCCGCTGCCGCACTTTGCCCCGGGTCACAAATTGACGCTTGAAATGGTCGCCCTTTACGAGGAACTCGACGCCCAAGCTTAGGGCTAGGATTAAGTACGTTCGGCTGTCCTTTTTGGCATATCCTTTGCTTTTGAGGGGCCTATGAAGCTCATGGACTATCGATTGGCAAAGCAGGCCCCGGACGAGATGTTCCTGGCACCAGGGCAAGTTCATGAGCACTGCCAGGCCCTTTACGAGTGGCTGCAGGCGCAACCTGCCGATCGCTTGACTCAGAAAAGAGCGGAGGCCGATCTGGCCTTTCGCAGGGTTGGCATCACCTTCGCGGTTTACGGTGACGATGCAGGAACGGAGCGCCTGATTCCGTTTGACATGATTCCTCGGGTGATATCGGCCGCAGAGTGGGCGCGGCTTGAGACCGGACTCAAGCAGCGCGTTCGCGCTCTGAATCATTTTTTGCATGATGTCTATCACGATCACGAAATCATCCATGCTGGGGTGATTCCTGCGGCCCAGGTCTTTGGAAACGCGCAGTACCGTCCTGAGATGCAGGGTATAGCGTTGCCCGGTCGGGTGTATTGCCATGTGGCAGGTATCGATATCGTGCGCGCAGCAGCGCCCGATGGTGGTGCACCCCAGTTTTATGTGCTGGAAGACAACCTGCGCGTGCCTTCTGGCGTCTCGTACATGCTGGAGAATCGTAAGGTCATGATGCGGCTGTTTCCGGACGCATTTGCGGGGATCAACGTCGCACCCGTGGCGCATTACCCGGACCGGTTGCTGGAGAATCTGCGCGCCAGTGCGCCCGCTGGAATTGATTCGCCGACGATTGTTGTCATGACCCCCGGCATGTACAACTCGGCCTACTTTGAGCACGCGTTTTTGGCGCAGCAAATGGGGGTTGAACTGGTCGAAGGGCAGGACCTGTTTGTTGACGATGAGACCGTCTACATGCGCACGACTCGTGGGCGGCGGCGGGTCGATGTCATCTATCGACGGGTCGATGATGATTATCTCGACCCGTTAGCCTTTCGTCCCGAGTCCACCCTGGGTGTCCCCGGCTTGCTTTCGGCTTACCGGGCCGGGCGGGTTTCATTGGCCAATGCCATCGGTACCGGTATCGCAGACGATAAGTCGATCTACCCATATGTTCCCGAGATGATCCGGTTCTATCTTGGCGAAGAACCTGTTTTGCAGAATGTTCCGACTTATCAATGCCGTGATCCGGAATCACTCGCCTATGTTCTGGCCAACCTCGCTTCGCTCGTCGTCAAGGAGGTGCACGGGGCGGGGGGTTACGGCATGTTAATTGGGCCGACTTCCACTCGCGACGAGATCGAACAGTTCGCGCAACGTTTGCGCGCGACACCCGCGGCCTATATTGCTCAGCCAACGCTGGCACTTTCAACGTCGCCCACGTACGTTGAGTCTGGCGTTGCACC
>RFPW01000176.1 GCA_009925965.1 Betaproteobacteria bacterium | reverse complement strand
GCCACATGGCTGACGCCCGGGCCGGTGGCTTCAACGACACCCGCGGCTTCGAGACCGAGCCCCGACGGCAAATTCAACGCATAAAGACCGATGCGGCCATATACGTCGATGTAATTAAGGCCAACCGCATGATGGCGCACCAGGACTTCACCCGGGCCAGGCTGCCCAAGCTCGACATTTACGAATTGAAGAACCTCAGGACCACCCAGCTGTTCAAGACGAACGGCGCGAACGACTTTTTTTTCCATCTCTCTCTCCATTTTTATGAAATTTAGAACGTACCGGGGAACGTGCCCCCGTCCAGCAACAAATTCTGCCCCGTCATATAGCTCGCATGATGGCTGCAAACAAAGGCGCAGAGCTTGCCAAACTCTTCAGCGTGCCCCAAGCGACCCGCGGGGATCCCCGCAATCCGTTGGGCCCGCGCGGCTTCGAAACTCGTGTTGCCCTGACGGGCCGCTGATTCGATATTGGATCGAAGCCGGTCGGTATCAAATGCACCCGGTAACAAATTATTGATCGTGACGCCTTGGCGGGCGACCTGCCGCGCGAGGCCGGCCACAAAACCGGTCAGCCCCGAACGCGCGCCATTCGAGAGTCCTAGTGCACCAATCGGCGACTTCACGGAGCTAGAGGTGATATTGACGATCCGGCCCCAGCCGCGCCCGGTCATCGAGTCGATCGTTGAGCGAATCAGCTCGATCGGCGTCAACATGTTTGCGTCGAGGGCCCGAATCCAGTCATCGCGATCGAAACCCCGAAAATCGCCCGGTGGCGGTCCGCCGGCGTTGGTGACCAGAATGTCGAGACCATGGTGTGCGGCCAAAACCTGAGCACGGCCACCCGGCGTCGTCACGTCGGCCGCTACTTCGATGACCGTTACCCCAGTCGCTTCTCGAATGGCCGCGGCAGCTTGCGCCAGCGGCTCGGCACTGCGCGCGTTCAAGACAATGTGGACGCCAGCCTCTGCCAGCGCCTGAGCACAGCCGAGACCCAAGCCCTTGCTGGCACCGCACACAAGCGCCCAGCGGCCCTGTATTCCTAAATCCATTTCAGTTCTCCTATGCTGATCAACGCAATCGGCTCAACATCCAGACCGCGACGAGTACCACCCCAGTACCTGCCAATTGTGCAACACCGACCGGCTCATCGAGGATCAGGGCCGCCATCACAATCGTCGAGACCGGCCCGACCATGCCGACTTGCGACGCGACTGACGAGCCTAAGCGCTCAATCGCCATCATGACCAGAAACACGGGTAGAACGGTACACGCAGTCCCGTTGAGCAAGGAAAGCCAGTAAACCTGCGTCGCCTGCGTCCAGAGTGCGTGTGGACTCATCAAGAGCGCCTGGCCAATGCAGGCAATCGAGGCGACGATACTGGCCCAGGCGGTTAATCGCAAGGAGCCAACCCGAGCGACCAACTGCCCCCCAGCCACCAAATAGATTGCATATGAAAATGCGCTGCTGATCACAAGTGCAGCCCCAATCATCACGGCATCCAACCCGCCATCCGCTCGCGCGAGCGGAACGGTCATCAAGTCATGGCCAAACACCACAAGGACCCCCGCGTAGGCCACGGCCAGGGCAATGAGCTCTCGCGGGCTCGGGCGCTTGCCCCCCAAGGCCACCGAAAGCAGCAGGACCATCGTTGGGTTCAGATACAGGATGACCCGCTCGAGCGCAGCCGAAATGTATTGCAGGCCCAGAAAATCCAGATAGCTGGCCGCGTAATAGCCGGTCAAACCCAGACCAATGACTCGCCAGACATCGCCCGGCAGCCACCTCGAGGGTTGATCCGTCGACGCAACGATGCGCGACTGCCACCAGGCCACGGCGACAAAAAATGGCAAGGCAACGCACATGCGCAAAGCGATCAAAACGACCGCATCCACACCGTGTCGATAGGCCAGCTTAACGATGATGGCCTTGCCCGAAAAAAGAATCGATCCCAGCAGGCCCAGTCCGAGACCGGTCAGAAATCGTCGGCGCTGGGCCGGTTCGGCGCGGGCTTGCAAAGGCGATACCACCCTGAAACCAAAACCACGGATGCTAGCCCAGATCGACGCAACGGCACTTCACGCGGCACAATAGATTCTGCCCCCCACCCTGCGCATCCATGCTGATCCGAAACCTCGCTATTGCCGCGTTGACTCTGACGGCCATCGTCCTGATCCACGCTCAGGTCGCGCTATCGGGCCTGTCTGAGGCCTATCAAAGCGTTGGCTATTCGACGCCCTGGTGGCCCAAACTAGCGCTGTTTATGTGGCTCATTGCCGGGACACAGGCCGCAGTGGCGCTCTGGGGCGGATGGCGCGTCGTGCACGGTCGAGCGAACGCTGCGGCATGCTCGGATCTCCAGGCAGCGCTCTGGCTGATCTGCGCATTGCACATCGTTCAGGGCGCAGGCGCGGGCGCAGTGGTGCCGGCTGATGCGCCGTTTCGCCCCGCACCCCTTTCCGCCGTGATCGTGGTGCTAATCGCTACGGCTCTTTTGAGCCGGGGGCTGGCGCGCGTCGGCCGATCAACGCCGTCGACGACCGCCACCACCGAGGTTCCCACCCAAAATTCCGCCCAGAACGCCACGGACAATCTCTCGACCGATTTGCGATCCGATCGTTCGAACGGCACTCCGCGCGACCGCTCCGATGAGTGATGTGGCGACACTGGCGGCCACGCTGGCGCCCGCACCCAGACTGGCGCCCGCGCTGGCACCCGCGCTGGCACCCCCATTGCCCCGATCAAACAAGCGATCCGACCACGATTCCGCTTGAGTCGATTGCGTCGATTGAGTCGATTGCGGCGCCGCAGTCGGGCCTCCGCCAGCCCGTTGCCGCAGCCGCTCGTAGGCGCTTTCACGGTCGACAGCCGCTTCGTATTTCCCGGCCAAGGCCGACGCTGCGAGGATCTGAACACGCTCGGCCTCGGTCAACGGCCCGATCCGCGAAGCAGGAGGCAAGACGAACCCGCGCTCGACCGGAGTCGGCCGACCTTGCTCATCAAGGAAGGACACCAACGCCTCACCGACCCCCAACTCGGTGATGGCGACTGTCGCATCAAATGCTGGATTGGCCCGTAAGGTCTCGGCCGCCACCCGGACGGCCTTCTGATCTCGGGGCGTAAACGCGCGCAAGGCATGCTGGACCCGATTACCCAGTTGCCCGAGCACCGACTCGGGGACATCCAGTGGGTTCTGGGTCACAAAATAAACGCCGACGCCCTTGGAGCGAATCAAACGCACGACCTGCTCGATCTTCTCGACCAGTGCGGGCGCTGCGCCGTCAAACAGCAGGTGCGCCTCGTCGAAAAAGAAGACCAATAACGGCTGATCGAGATCACCAACCTCCGGCAGTTGCTCGAAAAGCTCCGAGAGCAACCAGAGCAGGAAGGTCGCATACAGGCGCGGCGCCTGCAGCAACCGGTCGGCTGCAAGAATGTTCACGACGCCCCGGCCCCGATCATCGGTGCGCAGTAAATCGTCGAGTTCGAGCATCGGTTCGCCAAAAAACTGATCACCCCCCTGCTCGTCCAGGCTCAGCAGGCTGCGCTGGATCGCACCGACGGATGCGCTCGAAACATTGCCGTACTGAGTCCGAAGTGATTCGGCATTCTCGGCGACATGGATCAGCATGGCCCGCAGATCTTTGGTGTCCAGCAGCAACAATCCGCCGTCGTCGGCGACCCGAAAGACCAGTTGCAGGACCCCCGTCTGGGTGTCATTGAGCCCCATCATGCGGGCCAGCAAGAGCGGCCCCATATCCGAAATCGTGGCGCGCAGCGGATGCCCCCTTTGCCCAAAAACATCCCATAGCGCGACCGGACATGCGGCAAACCGCGGCACCGGAACCCCCAGCCGCTCACAGCGCTCACGAAACTTCGGGGACTCAGCGCCTGGCATCGACATCCCCGTCAAGTCGCCCTTGACGTCTGCCATGAACACCGGAACGCCTGCGCGGCTTAATCGCTCAGCGATCCGTTGCAGCGTGACGGTTTTCCCGGTCCCGGTTGCGCCGGTGATGAGCCCATGGCGATTGGCGAACGCGGGCAATAACCCGATCTCATGGTCCAACCCTTTGATGATCGGCAACGCGGCAACGGGGTCAGTTGCCTCAACAATCGGGTTCGTAGGGGCGTTTGTCATGGGGTATCCGGTGATTCAGGGCGACAGTTCGGACCGACTTTCGAGCGATTTCCGACCGATGCTAGAATTTTGTGCTTTTCATTGAGGAAATGCATCCGCTATGGCTGGTCATTCCAAGTGGGCAAACATCCAGCACCGCAAGGGGCGCCAGGATGAACGGCGCGGCAAACTCTTTACGCGCCTGATCAAGGAAATCACGGTCGCCGCAAAACTCGGCGGATCGGATGTGAGCGTCAATCCGCGGCTGCGCCTCGCGATGGACAAAGCTTCCGATGCCAACATGCCCAAGGACACCGTGACCAAAGCGGTACAGCGGGGCTCGGGGCAACTCGATGGCGTCGATTACATCGAAATTCGGTATGAAGGATACGGCATCGGCGGCGCGGCCGTGATCGTCGACTGCCTGACCGACAATCGGACTCGAACCGTGGCTGAAGTTCGGCATGCCTTTGCCAAATATGGCGGCAATCTCGGCACCGACGGATCGGTGGCGTTTTTGTTTCGCCATTGCGGTCAATTTCTCTTTGCACCCGGCACCGTGACCGAAGATCGATTGCTTGAAATTGCCCTGGAGGCGGGTGCGGATGACGTTATCCCCGATGAAGAAGGCGGCCTCGAAGTGTTGTGTGAACCGGCGCAGTTTTCGGC
>RFPW01000175.1 GCA_009925965.1 Betaproteobacteria bacterium | reverse complement strand
CCTTCGCCGGGGAACACGACGGACGCGCCATGGGCGAACGCACCGATCACGCCGATCACGGAGCCGTAGCAGTGAAACATCGGAACGGGCAGGCAGATCCGATCGTCATCCGTCAGGCCGACTCGAGCGCCAACCTGAGTGCCGTTGTTGACCATGTTGGCATGGGTCAGCGTTGCCCCCTTGGGTCTGCCTGTGGTGCCGGAGGTGTACTGAATGCTCGCCGCATCGGTGGATTTTACCGATTGAGCTAGGCGCTCGGTTTGAGTGGCCAGAGCCGCAGCAGCGTCCGACCGGTCATCAGGCCGGGTACCGATGCGTTCCGGTTTCAGGAAGTCTTCCCAGGCGAGCGCACCCGATTGGTTGACCTCGTCAAAATGAACCAGCCATTGCAGTTGGTGCTGCCTGGCTTTCACCGAGCGGGCGCTGCCGATGCAATCGAAGTTGCGAAATCTGGTTTGGAGAAACAGGGCTTTGCAGCCTGAATGTCCCAGGGTGTAATCAAGCTCGTCTTCCCGGTAGGCCGGGTTGATATGGACCAGGATGGCACCAATTCGTGCAACAGCGAACTGAAGGATGATCCATTCGATCCGATTGGTGCTCCAGATCCCGACGCGATCGCCGGCGCCAATATCGTTGGCGACCAGCGCGCGAGAGGTGGCGTGGACTGCGGCCTTTAACTGCGAAAAGCTGAGCGTTTGCGATTGATGCGCGCTGATGACCGCTGGACGGTCGGGAAAGCGTTGCGCGGCCTGATCGATCAACCCCCCCATGGTCAGCGAAGACAGAGGTACGCCACCTTCACCTTGTGCATACGAGAGCTGGGACATGGCGGGCTCCCTTTGAAATTTCGAAAAATTCAGGACGCGACCGACTTGCGGCGCGTGAGGACGATTGGCTTAAAGCCCGGATCCAGTGCGGACTGTTCGGCTGAGGCCCCATGCCCATCTGGGATGGATGCCTGCACCTTCTGGCGGGCCGCGCGGGTCGCATACCGGGCATCGATGCCAGCAGCAAGCGCGGGTTCAATCACCTGAGCGACGATGCGCTGATAGTTTTCAAGCCCTTCCTGATAGGTTTCGCTGTAGCCCCGAATGAGCTTCGCGCACTCGGCAACTTCGAGACCAAATTCGTACGCAATCTCGGCGCTGCGGCTCACGAGTACAAGCCAGTGTTCAATGTTGAGTTGCTCTTGCTGATAGCGGTGGCCACTGCGTCTGAACCGTCGTAAGCGGGCAGCGAGCCAGAGCAGCAAAAAACCGCTGATCGTGCTTGTCTTGATATGAAGACCGACGTTCAGATTCTGGCCATGGCCTTTGCTGTGAGCCCAGGTGAGGAGCTTCTGCGCCAGAACCGGGGGCAGAACACCGCTCAGTTCGTCGATCCCGGGCTTGAAGTATTCGGTGATGACGACCGGTTGGCCTGACTTTGCGTTGACTTCACGACGCACGCGATCAAAGCGCGTCTCGCGGGTTTTGAGGTCCGCCACCCGAAGTAAATCTTCGAACGACATCCGCAGCGCCAGATGGCGAGCGGTCTCGTTGAGCAGTCGAAATCCAAGCGTCTGACCGTTGAGTCGTCGGTCGAGCGCTGCGATCGGTTGCAGTCGCGTCAGAAATTGCTGGGCGTAGGTCGTGTCCTGATAGTCCACCAGGCGTTTGATGCCTTCATCAATGAAATACTGACTTTCCTGTGGGAAGTTCCCCCGCGCCTGGGACATCAGTTGTGCCGCCGATGGCCGGGTGCTTCTGCGGATGGGGCTTGCTGGACGAAGGCTGGCGAGCGGTGTCTCGCCCGAAGCCAGGCCAAAGGCGAGTCCGAAACCGGCAAGGTTGCTGGCGACTGCGATCCCCGATTCGCGGATGACTTGTTCAAAGCTCGAGCGCGAAAAAGGGAGGGCGCCAGAGCCTGCAACCGCACCCAGCAACACTGCGCTGATGACGCTCGAAGACTGCTGCGTGGCGCGGTCCATGTCGAACAAGACGGTTCGGAGCGCCAGGGTGGTCATAGCCTTGAGGGCCCCCTGAGTATCAAAGCGACCATCCGCGCCGTGCGCCTTCTCTGAGGTGGCGTACACCCGATGCGTCGATGCGATCAGTGTTGTTCGGTCCGGTGTGACATAGCCATTCTGGACGGCCCGCGTCGCTTCAATCAGTTCAGAGGCAATCACGAGATCGACCCTGGTCGGCATTGGCGTCAACGCAAGCGCCATGTCTGGTCGGCTTTTCGGTGCAATTTCCAGGTAATAGTTGGTTGCGCCCGTGCGCTGGGCGACCCCGGGAATCGAGGTGCTTTGGATCCGATAACCTTCGTGTCGGGCAACCTCAAGCAGCCAGTCCGTCAGAACACCGCCGCCTTCGCCGCCGATCGCCGCAATGACGATGGTGAGCGGGCGCTGAATCTGCTGCGCTTGCGGCTGCATGTCAGGCCCCCACTGCCGATTTGCGGGGCGTTGGGATCGAAGCTGGAGCGTCGACACCCTCAGCGCTCTCGGGACCGAGGACCGAAGTCGGCGCGACCTGCCGTTGCAAAAACCGGATGACCGAGCCACGCACATAGTTCAGGAGTCGGTCAACCCAACCCGGATTCTGAATCACTTGCGCCTGGTAAAACGAAGGGCAGAGGACCGCCGCATGGGCCACCTCGCCGCAATTACCGCATCCGATGCAGCTGCTGATGATGGTGGTGACGGGGTCTGTGCGCAGGGGATCCGGATTGGTCTTGACCGTCAGCGACGGACATCCGGATAGCCGGATGCAGGAGTGGTCACCCGTACAGGTGTCTTCGTCCACGCCAAACCGGGTGCGGACAACACGTTCGCCTGCCTTGAGTCGTTGTGCGTCAATCGGTTTGGTGCGGCGTTGTTTAGCCAGTGCACATTCGCCCTCAGCGATGATCACTTTGAGCCCATGCTGGGCTTCGTTCATCGCGCCTTTGAGCGCACCGATCATTTTGCCCACGCTGTACGATGGGACGGTCTTGATCCATTTGACACCGACTCCGCGAAGCGCGGATTCGATATCCATTCCAGTGGGCTGACCCTTGAAGTTGACGCCCGTCGACGGGATATGTTGGTGGCCAGTCGCTGACGCGTAACCATTTTTCAGAATAACCAGAACGCCGTCGCCCTGGTTAAACATGTGATTGGCCACGCCTGACGTCAGCCCGTTGTGCCAGAACCCGCCGTCCCCGGCAATGCTGATGACCCGTTTTTTCATGAGCGGGGAAATTCCGGCCGAGGAAGCCAGACCGAGTCCATAGCCCAGGATGGTGTTGCCGACAAAGAAGGGCTCCAGGGTGGCAAAACTATGGCAGCCAATGTCGGCGCTGACATGGACTTCGCCGATGTCTTCCTGAAGCAGTCGGATCGCGGAGAACACCGGGCGCTCTGGGCAGCCAGTGCAGAAGGTCGGGAATCTCGGCGGCACAGGTTTGCCGATCAGATCGAGTGCCTGCGCCTTGACGGTCTCGATGTACTGCGAGAACCGACGGATATCGCGGGCGACGGGATGGTCGGGCTGGGCGAGTGCGACAAACTCGGTAATGCCTTTGAGCAGGACTGCGCCAACGTATTCGCCAGCAACCGGGAAGACATTCTTGCCGTGGACCTGCACGGCAATTACCGCATCATGAAGGTAGGCTTTGATGGCCTGCTCGAGATAAGCTGGTTGCCCTTCTTCGATCACCAGAACGTGGCGCTTGTTACGGCAGAACGTCAGCACCTCATCGGGCACCATCGGGTAGGTGACGTTCAGGACGTAGAGCGGAACCATCGAATGCCCGTCGTCATCGCACAGACCAGCGGTTCTCAGGGCCTGCATTGCACCGTTGTACATCCCGCCTTGCAGGATCACGCCGAGATCGGCCAGTTCGCCGTCAAACAGTTCGTTCAGGCGCCGACTTTGGATGAACTTCACGGCCGCAGGCCAACGCACCTCGGTCTTGAGTTTTTCCTGAATCACGGTGGCAGGCGGCAGACTGATCCGGTCTTTGTGGAAGACGGGGTGTTGCAGCGGCCTCTGAATCGAAACCGCAGGCGCGATGTTGTCCTTTGCGACGAATTTACCTGTGACATGACAAGCGCGGATTCGCAACTCCAGCATCACAGGGGTGTTGCTCGCTTCGGAGAGTTCGAACGCCGTCTCGACCATGTTGACGACGTTTTGCATGTCGGGTCGTGGGTCCATGAGCCAGACTTGGGACTTCATGGCGAACGCGTGAGTGCGCTCCTGAATGATGCTGGAACCTTCGCCGTAGTCTTCGCCGATGATGATCAACGCTCCGCCAACGACACCTGGTGACGAGAGATTTGATAAAGCGTCGGCGGCTACATTGGTACCGACGATGGATTTGAATGTCACCGCGCCCCGAACGGGGTAGTTGATCGAGGCGCCCAGCATGGCTGTAGCGCCCGCCTCATTGGCGCAGTTTTCGACGTGAACACCGAGTTTTCCCAGGTAGTCCTGGGCATCTGACAGAACATCGATCAGATGCGAAACAGGTGCGCCCTCATAGCCGCCAACGTATGACACGCCTGATTGCAGCAACGCCTTGGTCACAGCGAGAATGCCTTCGCCTTCGAAGACCTCGCCTGCCCCGAGCTTTAATAATTCAACTTCTTTTTTGAACGAACGCTCAGCCATCTTGTTTTTTTATCCGGCGGGTTAGAGATTTCGGATCAGGTCTTGGAGCTTCGCTGCGCGTTGATTCATTGTAGCTTCCGTTATCCAACTAACCATTGGGGCCTGATCGACGCATCTGCGGCCATACCTGCCTGGGTGAGCGTCGTTTGCCGGCGCTTCGCCGG
>RFPW01000174.1 GCA_009925965.1 Betaproteobacteria bacterium | reverse complement strand
ACCTCGCCATTGGGCGCCGATTTGGCTGCCGCCCGCGCCCACTGCTCAAGCGACACCTGCGTGAATTCGTCGGAAGGTGCGGTCTTCATGGAAGCCGACGATGAAGGGGCCGCAAAGGATGGGGCAGTGGTCGAAGCTTCAGTCGATTGCGGCGGGGAGGGTTCGTTCATGGGGTTCTCTGTGGTCAGCAATTATCGCTGATCGGCTGAAGCCCGGGCTGCTGGGCAACCGGACCATTTGTTCCAGGCAGTGGCCGCGTTACGGCCAAGCGCTAAACTTGCCTGGACTGCGTGCTTGGCCGCTCAGCCGCTATCCCTACGTAGTGTTTTTTCAATTCGCCTTGATTCCAGCGGCCTTCACCAGGCGGGCAGCATTCTCCGTCTCGGTTCGAACGAATTGATCGAACGCGGTAGCGGTCATCGACATCGGGTTGGCACCGATGGCGTCGAGTTTGGCGGTGAAGTCGCGAGCCTCAAGTATCTTGACCACCTCGGAATTGAGTCGCTCGATGATCGCTTTTGGCGTCTGAGCGGGCGCGAATAAACCGACCCAAAAGGTGTATTCCGATCCAGGCACTCCGGCCTCAACAATGGTCGGCACATTGGGCAGATCGTCTGAACGGCGAGTGGTACCCACCGCGAGGGCCTGCAATTTGCCGTCACGGATCAGCGGCAATGCCGACACAATTGGCGCAAAAAACCAGTCGATACGCCCCCCGATGATTTCGGTGAGCGCTTCGGGGGTACCGCGGTAAGGAATGTGCGTTGGGTTGATCCCAGCTGAAAGGCGAAATTTCTCCGCATTCATATGTGTCGCCGAACCGTTACCAGCAGAGCCAAAATTGAAAGCGTCTGGATTGGCCTTCACTTTCGCGATCAGGTCCCGGACGTCCCGATAGCCCTTGGCGGGCGAGACCACCAACACATTTGGCAGACTGGCGAGCGCGGTGACGCCACTCAAATCACGAAGCGTGTCATACGGAAGACTGGAATAAAGCGCGGGGTTAACAACATGCCCAGAGGAGTGAACCAAAAACGTATACCCATCGGGTGGGGACTTGGCCACCTGGTTTGCTGCGATCGTGCCGCCAGCACCCGCCTTGTTCTCGATAATGACCGGATGCCCGAGCGCAACCGCTAATCGCTCGGCTACTGCCCGGGCGATGATGTCAGTGCCACTCCCGGCGGTAAATGGCACCACTAATTTGATCGATTTGGCAGGCCAATCAGTTTGCGCCCCCGATGCGACCGGAATCAGAGCGGCTGCCAGGCCCAACAAAGTCATGATTGCGTTTCGACGAATCACCACGAATCTCCCAAAAAATCAGTTGACTAGGGGCCGACGCCCTACTGAGCCGGCGGATAGGGCATCGCCAATAAAACCCGGGCAGGACCGGTACTCCGATTAATCAACTGGCGCTTTTCGCCGGCTTGAAAGCAGGCGGAGTCCTGTGGCTTCAACACCGCCTCGGTCGTGACGCCATCCAACTCGCTGATCAACGTCAGTTCGCCTTCCAGTACGACATAATGCTTCTCAAGGGGTGAAGCATTCAAACTGGTGTAACCGCCGGGTTCGATGATCGAAAGGCCGAGCCAGAGGGATTTCGAAGTGCCAGCTTCATGCCCCTGCAATCGCAGACAGCGCATGTCGAAATGATTTGGGGCCTCATAGACTGGGGCTGCATCGATTCGGGTCACGTTCATACATGCCTTGTCATTTTGGGCTTCAGAATCATCCGATCGTCCGCCCCGGCCAGCACCCTACGGTATGCGGTCGCCGCATTCGTCAGATCGAATTTGTTTTCATCAAGGACTGGGTAGGGCCGCAATGTCCCGTCTTCAAATCCTGGGCGCAATGTGTCGAGCAAGGCACAGGACTTGACCGCATCCAATCCAAGCGTATCGACACCGACGAAGCGATGCATGTTGCGATAAAAACGAAACAGGTCGAAGGGTACGGTTTCGCCTTTGGTCGCAATGATGAAGATCTGAACCGCCCCCTTGGCCATCACAGCGTGGCCAGCTTGCCAATAGGCCCGGTCAACCGTGTTAAAGACCAGATCGGCCCCGCGCCCGGAGGTTAATTCCAGAATTCGTTGGGCGGGATCCATGGCGGCCGCGTTAACGATCTCGACCGGTGCACAGGCGAACCCATACAGCGCGTCCTGTCGCTGCACAGCGATTACCCGAGCGCCTGCGCGGGCAGCGATCTGGACCACCGCCTGGCCTACTTTGCCGTTGGCACCAAACACCACCACCGTTTGCCCCGCAGACACACCGCCGGCACGGGTCAACCCATCACAAGCCGTCACAAAGGGAACGCCGATCGATCCGGCTTCATCCAGACCGAGCCCCACCGGACTGGGTCGAACGGCCTCCTGCGGCAAGACCAGGTAATGACCGTGGCTGCCATCGCGGGTAATACCCAGATCACCGCCAGAGCCCCAGACCTTTAGCCCAAGCAAGGCGCGCGGTCCATCCACCACAATCCCGGCGAAATCGCGACCGGGGATCCGCGGGAAAACGGCCTGGGGCATGATTCCCAGGGTCGCTTTCACATCGCTCGGATTGATCGCGGCAGCATGCACCTCAATGAGGACATGCTCCGGTGGCAAGGGCGGGATTTCCTGCTCGACGATCTTCAAATCGAGCGCATCGATCCCTTCCGCCTTGGCCCCGACCCACAGGGCGCGTGCAGACAGATGAGCCTTGGGTACGGGTTCCATTCGGGTTGAATCCGCTTTTATTGGGTGCGCAGGCCCAGCAGCACTCGAGCCTCTGCAGGGGTCGCGACATCACCCCCCAGCGACTTCAGGATATCGACGGCCTTGGTGACGAGTTCGGCGTTGCCCTTGGCGAGCACGCCCTTCTCCAGATAAATGTTGTCCTCCAGACCCACTCGAACATGCCCACCGTATAACCAGCTTTGCGCGACCATTGGAAACTCGGCACGGCCGATCCCAAAGGCTGCCCAAATCGCCCCTGCAGGCAATTGATTCCGCGCATACATCAGGGTCTCGGGGCTCGCCGAAAAACCGTACTTCACCCCTAACACAAAGGTCCACAAACCGGGACCATCGAGAGTGCCTTCGGTGATGAGGTCGCGGGCCAGATGGAGATCACCAGAGTCGAAAATCTCGAGTTCTGGCATCACGCCGCTGCTACGGATCACCGCCGCCATCTTGCGGACGTTACGCGGGGTGTTGATAACAACGTCCGGACCGCTGTTCATGGTGTTCAAATCCAGCGAACAGATGTCGGGCCGGATCAGCGCAATATGCTCGACCCGCTTTTCGGGGGGCAACAAGGTGGTCCCCGGTGCGTAGACTTTTGGATCGTCCTCGCTCGGGACATAACGTCCGCCTGGCCCCGTCGTCAGATTGATGACGAGGTCGTTGCGCTCGCGCCGGATACGATCGACCACGTCACGATAATGGTCGACCTCCATCGATGGTTTGCCAGTCAGCGGATCTCGCACGTGGATGTGCACCACGGCGGCCCCTGCCTCAGCAGCCGCAAGACACTCATTGGCGATTTGCTCGGGTGTGATGGGGAGATACGGCGTCTGATCGGGCCGGGTCAAATTGCCGGTCACCGCACAGGTCAGAATCGTTTTACGGTCATGCATCGTTATAGGCTCCGGCCACCGTCAATCACAATTCTGGATCCTGTCGCAAATCGAAGTTGAGTCGCGCAGGCCTCTATGGCGCTCGCGATATCGTCAACGGTTCCGATCCGCTTAAGTGGTATCGAGGCAGCGGCTTTCTCATTGAAATCAGCGCCACGTCCGGGGACAAAACTCGAATCCACAACGCCCGGAGAGATCGCAATCACCCGAACGGAAGGTGCCAGAACTTTCGCAAGCGACTTGGTCAGTACATCAACTCCGGCCTTGGCGGCAACATAGGCCAGGTTGCTGCCGCTGCCGGTAAACCCTGCGATCGACGAAACATTCACCACCAACCCGTCGCCCGAGGCCTTGAGCAGAGGCACAAAGGCCCTGATCGTTGAAAACACGCCCCGCAAATTGGTTTGAACAATCTCGTCAAACACCTCGTCGGTCAGACCATCCAGATCCGTAGCCGCGATGGATCGCGTAAACCCCGCACTGTTAATCAACACATCGCAACGCCCCGCGCGCTCGGCGACTATCTGGGCGGCCGCCATGAGCTGGGCACTATCGGTAATGGAAGCCGTTACCGCGAAATGCTCGCCGGACCCAACCGCTGGCAGCGCGTCGAGCATCGACTGAACCGTTTCAGGCCGGCTACGGTCCAGCGAAACAACCCGCGCGCCGCGCGCGGCCAGACGCTGAGCTGCCGCACGTCCAATGGCGCCCTTGCCACCTGCGATCACGACGACCCGTCCGTCAAGCCGATCGAGCGATTCAAAAGTCATTAATCGTCACCTGAAATTTAAGGAATCGGCGGGGTTGGCAAACGCAATTCACCGGGACGCAAGACAAAGTCGTAAGACAACTCAAAGCCGCTCTCCTGCTCCCTGACGGCGGGGGTGAAGCGACCAACAAGCGATGCGGCCACCGAGAACGTCACATCGGTTTCGAGGTGGTCGTCATCGTCGGCAAAAACCTGGGTGACCAGAACCTCATAGCCCGGATGAGAGACCATGAAATGCAAATGCGCTGGCCTGAACGGATGACGATTCTGGCTACGCAACAGGTCCCCGCAGGGACCATCGACGGGCACCGGATAACCGGTTGGGCGGACCGAACGAAAATTGAAACGGCCCTGATCATCCGTTCGAAACCGGCCACGTAAGTTCATATCAGGCTGACGATCATCCTGATTTTCGTAAAGACCCACCGGCGACGCTTGCCAGACATCAACGACCGCCCC
>RFPW01000173.1 GCA_009925965.1 Betaproteobacteria bacterium | reverse complement strand
TACCAACGGGACAGCGGTTCTCGGCTTAGGTGACATTGGTCCCCTGGCGGCTAAACCCGTGATGGAAGGCAAAGCGGTTCTCTTTAAGAAATTTGCCGGGATCGATGTGTTTGATCTCGAGGTCGATGAGAAAAATCTCGATCGACTGGTGGATCTGATTGCCGCGCTCGAGCCAACCTTTGGGGGCGTCAATCTCGAAGATATTAAGGCCCCGGATTGCTTCTATGTTGAGCGCAAGTTGCGCGAGCGCATGAAGATTCCAGTCTTTCATGATGATCAGCACGGCACCGCAATCGTCGTGGGCGCAGCGATCCTTAACGGGCTTGAAGTGCTCGGGAAATCGCTCCAGGAATGCAAGCTGGTCGTCAGTGGCGCGGGTGCGGCGGCCCTGGCCTGTCTTGATTTACTCGTCGATCTCGGATTCCCGTTGCATCACATCTGGGTCACCGACCTGGCGGGGGTGGTGTACGAGGGCCGAACCGAACTGATGGATCCAGACAAGGCTCGCTTTGCGCAAAAGACCGATGCGCGGCACCTCTCGGAGGTGATCGATGAGGCGGATGTTTTCCTGGGGCTTTCCGCCGGGGGCGTCCTTAAACCCGATATGGTCGCCCGGATGGCGCCGCGTCCTTTGATCTTGGCGCTCGCTAACCCCGATCCCGAGATCCTGCCCGAGGATGTGCACGCAGTGCGTGATGACGCCATTGTGGCAACAGGCCGAAGCGACTATCCCAATCAGGTCAACAACGTTTTGTGCTTCCCGTTCATTTTTCGGGGGGCGCTCGATGTTGGCGCCACCACGATTACGCGCGACATGGAAATTGCGGCGGTGCGTGCAGTCGCTGGTCTGGCTCGAGCCGAGGCCAGTGATGTTGTGACCGCGGCTTACGGCGGCGCCGAATCGACGCAGTTCGGGCCCAATTATTTGATCCCTAAGCCGTTCGATCCCCGACTGATCGTGACCATCGCGCCCGCGGTGGCGCGCGCCGCGATGGAGAGCGGTGTCGCCAAACGTCCAATCAAGGACTGGGAGGCCTATCAGGCCCAGCTCGAACAGTTTGTGTATCACTCCGGCAATTTCATGAAGCCGATCTTCGCCGCTGCCAAGCGGTTGAAGAAGCTTCAGCGCATCGTGTATTGCGAAGGCGAGGACGAGCGGGTCTTGCGGGCGGTGCAGATCGTCGTTGACGAGCAGCTTGCGCGGCCGATTCTGGTGGGTCGCCCCTCGGTGATCGCAAAACGCCTCGAGCGCGCGGGCTTGCGGATTCGGCCCGACCAGGATTTCGAGATCGTTAATCCTGAATTCGATGATCGTTATCGAAGCTACTGGCAAGCCTATTTGCAGTTGACCGAGCGCCGGGGCGTCAGCGAGCAGTACGCCAAAATTGAGATGCGTCGCCGGCATACGCTGATCGGTTGCATGATGCTTCAAAAGGGCGATGCTGATGGCATGCTTTGCGGGACCTTTGGGACCACCGATCAGCATCTGCACTACATTGAACAGGTGCTGGGTCGCCGGGCTGGCACCTCGGTCTTCGCAGCCATGAGTACGCTGATGTTGCCCGAGCGAACAGTCACGCTGGTCGATACCCATGTCAATGATGACCCAACCGCAGAGCAGGTCGCAGAGATCACCATCATGGCTGCCGAAGAGATGCGCCGCTTCGGTATCCAACCGAAGGCCGCGTTGTTATCGCACTCAAATTTTGGAACGAGTAACTCGCCTTCAGCGCGGAAGATGCGGGCTGCACGAGACCTCGTCAGGATTCGGGCGCCGTGGCTCGAAGTCGATGGTGAGATGCATGGCGACACCGCGCTCGATCCTCAGTTGAGGCGCTCGATGGCGTCGTCGACGCTGACAGGTGAAGCCAACCTGCTCGTGATGCCCAACCTGGATTCGGCCAATATTGCGTTCAATTTGCTCAAGACCGCAGCCGGTAATAACGTGACCATTGGCCCCGTGTTGCTTGGTGCTGCGCGTCCAGCTCATGTCCTGACGCCCTCGGCAACGGTTCGGCGTCTGGTCAACATGACTGCCTGGACGGTCGTTGATTGTTCGGGGGCTCGATTGTTGGGTGACTGAATCCAGCCGTATAACGAAAGGACGGTGATGACCGCATTTAGCAACCTTCCGCTTCAGGCCATGCTCCCGTTGGGGGCTTATGATTTGGTGGAGTTGCGACGGGCAATTGAGCGGTCGGGCCAACGCCTGCTCGAGGCGGATTGTGCGACCTGTCACGATGGGCAGGCAGTTTGTGCCGCAATCGCATCGGGCTTCGCCCTTGGCAAGTCCTTCGGGACCGACCTACAGGCTTTGTTTGCCTGCCTCATTGAGCTTTCGCCGGGCGATGCCGATCCTCCGGGGTTCGTCGTCCTCTTACACCAATTACCCGAGGGCTCTGGTTATTCCCGTCAGGAGCGCGAAGCATTGCTCGACGTTTTTCGTGACGCGGGGGATCACTTTTTTGATGCGGATGTTGCGTACCGCGTGTTTTATTCGGTCAACCGCGGATCAGAAATCCCCGCATAAGGTTTGGAGTGCCGCGATCGCCGCTGGCCCAGCGGTCTCGGTGCGCAATATTCTGGGTCCCATCCGAACTGGCTTGAATCCGGCCCGCTTGGCGGCTTCGATTTCTTCCGGGTCAAAGCCTGATTCCGGCCCAACGGCCATGACCCACCTGCCGCGGCCCGCCTGATCGTTCGCCTGATCGTTCGCCTGATCGGATACCAACCGCGATCGAACCGTTTGAACCAGGGAATCCTGCGCCAGCGGGTCGAGGATTAGTCGCTGCCCTGGGTCCGAGACTCGATCTGAAAACGCGATACGCGCGGGCAATGGCGCCTCGATTTTGGGCAACTGATCCTGCCCACACTGCATGCAGGCCGCCACCGCAATGCGCTGCCAGTGCAGGTGACGCTTCTTCGCCCTTTCGGGGTCGAGTTTCACGGTGCTGCGTTGGGTCATCATCGGAATTACGCGGGCGACGCCGAGTTCAATGGATTTTTCGATGATCCAGTCCATTCGATCCGCTGCCGCAATCCCCTGGAGCAGTGTGATGTGAAGCCCCGACATGGCGACGCTGGACATAATGGCCGCGTCAATTTCAATCGTGCAGCGGTCCCGATCCGCACTCAGAACAATGGCCGCTGCCCTTCGCCCGGCACCATCAAAGACTTCGAGCAGGGCCCCAGTTCCGAGTCGAAGAACTCGCACGGCATGATGCGCAGCCTCGGCAGGCAGCGCGACCCGTGCCGATGCAACGAGTTGGTCTGGCGGGAGCAAAAATCTGGGCTTCATCAGGCTTGCATCGCACAAAATCCCCGATGCTAAACTGATCAGCTTGGTTTTAGAGAGGTGTGTTGATGACGATTCGGATTGCAATCAATGGCTACGGCCGCATTGGCCGGAACATTTTGCGGGCTCACTACGAGGGTGGTAAGGCACACCCGATCGAAATTGTGGCCATCAACGACCTCGGCGATGCGCAGACCAATGCGCACCTCACCCGTTACGACACCGCCCATGGCCGTTTTTCCGGAACGGTGAATGTCGAGGGCGACAGTATGGTCGTGAATGGCGACCGCATTCGGGTATTGGCCGACCGTAACCCGGCCGCCTTGCCCTGGGGCGACTTGGGCGTGGATGTGGTGCTTGAGTGCACTGGGTTTTTCACGACCAAGGCAAAGGCCTCCGCGCATTTACAGGGTGGCGCCCAAAAAGTGATTATTTCTGCTCCGGGGGGCGCAGATGTCGACGCCACGATCGTTTACGGTATCAATCAGAACGTACTGAAATCCAGCGATACCGTCATTTCCAATGCGTCGTGCACCACAAATTGTCTGGCGCCTTTGGTCAAGCCACTGCATGACGCGATCGGCCTTGAGAGCGGTCTGATGACCACCGTGCATGCTTATACGAATGATCAGGTGTTGACCGACGTTTATCACGAGGACCTCCGGCGGGCGCGCAGCGCAACGATGTCGATGATTCCGACTAAGACCGGTGCGGCGGCCGCGGTCGGTTTGGTGCTCCCCGAACTCAACGGACGTCTCGACGGTTATGCGATCCGTGTGCCAACCATCAATGTGTCGATCGTCGACCTGTCGTTCATCGCTTCACGCGATACCAGCGTCGCCGAAGTCAACGCTGTCATGAAAGCGGCCTCTGAAGGATCGTTAAAGGGGATCCTGGCCTACAACCAGTTACCGCTGGTGTCGGTGGACTTCAATCATGATGCGCATTCAAGCACCTTCGATTCGACCCTCACCAAGGTCAATGGGCGCCTCGTGAAGGTGTCCAGCTGGTACGACAATGAATGGGGCTTCAGTAACCGGATGCTCGATACAGCGGTTGCGTTGATGGCGGCTACCTGACGATTTCCGAGAGACCCCTCAGATGAAGTTCAAACGTCTCGTCGATCAGGCATTGGCCGGGAAGCGGGTCTTTATCCGCGCCGACCTGAACATCCCGCTCAATGACGACGGTGCCATTACGGATGACACTCGGATCCGGGCTTCGGTACCAGGGATTCGACTTGCGCTCGATGCCGGCGCTGCGGTCATGGTGACTTCCCACCTCGGCCGGCCGGTCGAAGGTGAAGTACGACGCGAAGATTCGCTCGCACCGGTTGCCCAGCGGTTGAGCGAACTCCTTGGCTGCGAAGTGCGGTTGATCTCGAATTGGGTTCCCACCACCGATGGCGGGCCGCCCCCGTTTTCGGTCAGGCCCGGGGAGGTCGTTCTCCTTGAGAATTGCCGATGTAATCAGGGCGAGAAAAAGAACGACCCAGCACTGGCGTTGCGTATTGCGTCCTTGTGCGACATTTATGTTAACGATGCATTCGGAACTGCACATCGAGCCGAAGTCACCACCCATGGG
>RFPW01000172.1 GCA_009925965.1 Betaproteobacteria bacterium | reverse complement strand
TCGACCCGCAATTCATTGTCACGCAATGCCTTCGTGAGCAAGCCGTAACGTGAGCGCAAGAACTTGTCGATTCCGATCGCGGCGAGCACCGAAAGAACGAGCGTCATGAGATAGGTTGGTACCTGGCCAGCGTTGCCTTGCATCGGAATGGAGAGCAGATGGATGCCGCCCAGGTTAAAGCCATCGCTTGACCCCAAGGACTGCAGCTTGATCAGCAAGCCATAAAAGACCATCGAGAGCGCCATCGACAGCAATCCAAAGAAAATGCCCCGATAGCGCGAAACGAACGTTCCCAAAATGAGCGCCAGAACCAGCGTCGCGAGGGTACCGAGGACTGCGAGAACCACGAATTCGGTGATCCCGGATAGAACCAGGAGGCCAGCTGCATACGCGCCAATCCCAAAATAAAGCGCGTGACCGAACGAGACGAGCCCCCCGCGCAGCAGCAGCATGAGGCCGAGGGCTGCCATGCCCTTGGCCAGAGCGCCACTGGCGATAAAAAGCATCCACGGCGGCATCCACCATGGGGCAGCCGCGAGAATCGCGACGAGGACTGAAAGCCCGGCAAGCATTCGTTGGGGCATGGTCAGATCTTCCTCGCTTCGGCCGGCGCAAACAGGCCGCTTGGACGCACGAGCAACACCGTCGCCATCACCAGATAAATAATGAATAACTCGGCCTCGGGCAGCAGATGGACTGCCATGGCGCGGACAAAGCCGACCAGTAGCGCGCCAAGCAACGCGCCGATGATGCTGCCCATACCACCGATCACAACGACAGCAAAAGCAAGAACGATCACTTCCACACCCATGCTGGGAATCACCGAGACCGTTGGTGCGGTGAGTGCGCCGCCGAGTGCGGCCAGGGCGCAGCCGAAGCTGAATACCGCCAGGTAAATCCGGTCAACGTTGGCGCCCATCGCCATTGCCACTTCGCGGTCGTGGATGACGGCACGCACAATCCGACCACTTTTAGATTTCGAGAGGAACCAGGCCAGACCCACGCCGACGACCGTGGCGGCGATCAGCATGCCAAAGTTGTAGACCGGATAGGTCAGATCGAAAATGTCGATGCCCCCTGGCAGCAGGTAGGGCTCAGATAAAAAATAGGGATCAACGCCCCAGATGAATTTCACGCTGTCCTCAAGGATCAGAAACAGCGCATAGGTCACCAGCATCAGTACAGTCTCTTCTTCGTCCCGCAGAGGGCGCAGGAAGAGTCGTTCCAAAATCGGACCAAGAATGAGTCCGACCACCGGAGCGGCGAGAACGAGCGGCAGGTAAATCCCCCACTCATTGCCCCCACCGGCCGCCCATGCTCCGCAAAGACTGACAGCGGCATACGCGCCCACGGTGTAGGTTGCACCGTGGGCGACGTTCACGATCTTCATGACGCCGTAGACCAGCGTTAATCCGACTGCGACCAGGAATAACCAGGCCGCGTAGATCGACCCGTCAAGAAAGATGGCGACCGCTTCACTCATCGAATCATCAACGCTTGAATCCAGAGGCAATCCAATCCGCTGACTTCACGCCCTCAGGTGGATTGACCATGTCGGCGGGGTAGCGTTTGACGTTGGTCACGGTCAGTTGACCCTTGACCATCTTTGTCGTGCCGTACGCGGTCTCCTGGATGGCCTGATGGCCTTTGGAGTTGCGCATTTCGACCTTGCCGCTGGCGCTCTCATAGGTCAGGCCTTCGAAGGCGGCGATGATCTGTTCTTGAGTCGGATCGGCACCGCCTGCGGCGGCCTTGGCCTTCTCGTAGGCCGTTTTAGCGCCCAGAATGGCTTGCACCATGTGGTAGGACGCATAGTTAGGCGGTGTGTTGAAACGATCGCGGTAGGTCTTCTGGAACCAGCGGTTGATTTCTGTGTCCGGCGCGAAAACGCTGTGTGGGCCTCGGGCTCCAATCACTGTGCCGTCAGGGATCGCGTTGCCCAGTTTGTGGATCGCGGTCTCGCCGGCCGTCAGGATCACCGTGCTTTTCTTGAAGAGGCCTCGAGGAGCGGCTTGGAGGATCAGCGCTTCGAGGTCGCCATCCCAGAAGCTGGAATGAATGACGTCGGGTTTAGCGGCCAGTAGTGCCGAGATTTCGGTGCCGTACTGACCTGCAAAAAGCTTCGGCATTTGCGAAGTGGTGACGGCAGCGGCGGGTAGCTTCGCCTTCATCGTGCCTTCAAAATCAGACCAGCAATCCTGGCCCCAGGCGTAGTTCTGATTGATCCCGGCATACGACTTGGTGCCAGGCTTGGTTGATGCGACGTAGAGAGCGGCCGCAATGCTGTCCATTCCCGAATGGGCGTTGGTCCGGAAAACGTACTTGTAGGCGTTTTCCTCGAGCAGACGTGGAGTCCCGCAGTCAAAGATCACGGTGACTTTCTTAAGTTCTTCAGCAACGGGCGCGATCGCCAGGCAGTTGCCACTCGAGATATAACCGACCACGATGTCAACGTTCTGGCGCTGAACCAGGTTGCGATATTCGCTGACCTGAGTCGTCGTGCTACCGAACTCGTCGACCAGAACCATCTGGATTGGGGCGCCGCCGAACCCTTTGGTCGCGTGGGGTCCCGGAACCTTCCCTGCATTGAGTTCTTCGATGAGGATTTCGGCCGCGTTGCGCGCAGGCACGCCGAAAGGGCCGGCCGCGGGGCCGGACAGGAAAGTCACGACGCCGATCTTGACCGATTCGGCGGCTTGTGTAGCCGGAGCGACCGCTGCGAGGGTCGCTGACACGGCGATCGCCAGTGCACGCAGAGAAAACGATTTCATGGGGTGTCTCCTGAAGAATTCGAAGCCCTTCGCGCGGGAAGGGTTAGCGTGGGTGATGCGGTAATAAGTGACGACCAGACAACTGGACGCCAATTATTGTAGGCGGAACTGGTGGATCTGACACCGGGCGTGCGCTTGCCGAGTGTCCCCGCTGAGGACAGTGCTGTCCTCGAGAGCAACCTGTCGTTGAAGTGATACGTTTCTTTCAGGCCGCGTGACGACGTGCGGCCCAGTAGGTTGCTCCATGCTCGCCATAACGCTCAGCGTGCGGCATGCTGTGCCCCAATTCGAAACGATCACCAACGCACAGGTGTTGGGTTGAATCGCCCACCTTCAGCCAAAGTTCCCCCTGAACGACTAGCGCGCGAACGCTAAACGGGTGGGTATGTTCCGGCAGTTCGGTGTGGGCTTCCCACTCTCGCGATAGGACCTCGTCGAAGCCAAGTTGCCTGGATTCTGCTTCAAATTCTTCGAACGATGCATGGGACATGATGTCTCCTGGGTTGAGGGTAATCCCTAGACGGCCCGCGAGTCAGTTCTCGAGGGATTAGCGTTGCCCCAGACGCAAGCCACCAAAGAGCTTGCTCAGGCCTTGCGGCTGCGATCGCCAGAATTGCTTGGGTACCTGAACCTGAGCGCCAAGTTTGGCCGCTGCATGCCATGGCCAACGCGGGTTGTAGAGCATGCCGCGCGCGAGTGCGACAAAATCGGCCTGGCCTGACTCGATGATCGCCTGCGCTTGCTCGGGTTCGGTGATCAGACCGACTGCAATCGTCGGCAAACCTGTTGCTATACGAATCTGTTGGGCCATTCCGACCTGGTACCCCGGGCCCACAGGGATTTTTTGTGCGGGCGAGACGCCGCCGCTGGAGACATGCAGGAACTCGCATCCACGATCACGCAATGCGAGACCGAGCGCGATGCTTTGTTCGATGTCCCATCCGTCTTCGACCCAGTCGGTGCCTGAGAAGCGTACGCCCACCGGGATCTTGTCAGATACGGCAGCGCGGGTTTCATCGAAGACCTCCAGCACGAAACGCATCCGATTTTCAAGCGACCCACCGTATGCATCTGTGCGGTGGTTGGCGATTGGCGACAAAAATTGATGCAGGAGGTACCCGTGCGCTGCGTGCAATTCGATGGCCTGTAGCCCCAGTCGTTCTGCGCGTTTGGCAGCGCCCGCAAACGCGTGCTTGATCCGCTCCATGCCTTGCAGATCGAGTGACTGGGGGGCCAGCTCGTGCGGCGCATGAGGGAGGGCGGAGGGCGCACTCGCAATCCAGCCACCACGTTCTGTAGCGATCTGTTGACCACCATCCCAGGGGGCGTCGCTCGACGCTTTCCGACCAGCATGTCCAAGCTGAATCCCGATCGGCATTGCTGAATGGGCGCGAAGCGCGACCAACACGCGATGCAACGACGATTCGGTGGCGTCGTTCCAGAGTCCAAGATCACCCGGAGAAATCCGCCCGTCCGGCTCAACCGAGGTAGCTTCGAGGATGAGCATGCCTGCGCCCGATGCGGTCATCGCGCCCAGGTGCATGAGATGCCAATCGGTGGCTTCGCCATTGACGGCGCTGTACTGGCACATTGGTGCGATGACGATTCTGTTTTCGAGGGTCAGTTGGCCGAGAGGGGCCGGGGAGAAGAGTGCGCTCATCGTTTTAAAAATTGTATTGAAAGAGGTGCGGGGTTGAGCAAAGGGTCGTGGGCCGCATCTGGAGCACGATCAGTGCGCCTGTTCGTGGAGGGCTTCCCCGAGTGCATTCACCAGTGAGTCGATTTGGGCAGGGGTCGAAATGAAGGGTGGCGCGAGTTGCAGGGTATCGACGCCGAACCGGACATAGAAGCCCTTGCGCCAGCAGGCCATGGCCACTTCAAAGGGTCTACGGGCGATTTCGCCGGGGTAGGGCGCCAGTGTTAGTCCGGCTGCGAGGCCATAGTTTCGGATGTCGGTGACGTGCGGTGCGCCGCGCAGGGCGTGTACGGCGGTTTCCAGTGTCGGTGCTAATTCACCCACTCGTTCCATCGCATGCTCGCGCTCGAGCAGATCCATCGCAGCCAACCCCGCCGCGCACGCAACCGGGTGCGCCGAGTAGGTATGCCCATGGGGAAATTCGACCGCGTAATGAGGGCCACC
>RFPW01000171.1 GCA_009925965.1 Betaproteobacteria bacterium | reverse complement strand
ATGGATCCTCTGAATTGAAGAAGCTGAGTCGTCGCGCCTGGCTGCGCGGCGCTGCAGTAGGTGCCACTGGCATGGCGGCTATAGGTGTGGGTGCGGAGGCGGTACGCCGGCAGGTCAAGACCATGGTGACGCCACCAGCGCTCGCCGAGGGGGCGGCGCCGCAGGTGGCCGAGTCATTTCAGGATTCACGACCGGCGGCCGCCTTCAAGGTGAAGGCCCCGACAGGTGCGCCCAATGTGGTGGTCATCGTCCTCGATGATGTGGGTTTCTCCGACCTCGGTTGCTACGGCAGTGAGATCCGCACACCCGCGATGGACTCCATTGCGTCGCAAGGACTGCGTTACACCAACTTCAGGACTTGCGCGATGTGCTCGCCTACCCGTGCAGCGCTGTTGACGGGCCTGAATTCACATTCAGCGGGGATGGGCTGGCTGGCCGATCTTGACCTGGGGTACCCCGGGTACCGCGGCGACCTGACCCATGAGGCGGCAACGTTGGCCGAAGTTTTGCGCGATTCTGGGTGGTCGACTTGGCTTTGTGGCAAATGGCATCTGAACAATGCCGATACCACTGGCCCGCAGGGGCCTTACGACAACTGGCCCACCCAGCGCGGATTTGATCGGGCCTATTGGTACCAGGGGCATTCGACTGATTATTTCAAGCCTTCAGAATTGTTTGATGGCGTTGCACCGGTTGAGCCTCCAGTTCAGGACGATTATTTTGTCTGTGATGACTTGACCGATCGCGCTGTTACGTACATTCGCACGCATCACGCGCTCACGGCAGAAAAGCCATTCTTTCTGAAGCTTGCCTACCCCGGTGCGCATTCACCGCTGCAGGCACGTGCTCGTGAACGGGATGCTTACAAGGGCAAGTACGACGAAGGCTGGGACGTTGTCCGCGCACGGCGTCTGGAGCGCCAGCGTGAATTGGGCGTGATGCCAAAGACGACTCAGCTCCCGCCGTTGTCGTTTGGTGCTGAGGCCTGGGATAAGCTCGGTGCTCGGGAGCGCAAAGTCTACGCCCGCTACATGGAGATATTCGCGGGTCTGGTGACCAACGTGGATTCCAATATCGGCCGTTTGCTGACAACGCTCGACGAATTAGGGATCCGCGAGAACACGGCGATCGTTCTGATTTCCGACAATGGCGGCTCGGCCGAGGGAACATCGACGGGTACCCCCAATGTCTTTGGCCCTGGTTTTGGACGGCCGGTTCCGCTCGAACTCGCGGAGAAGCTCTATGACCAGATGGGTGGGGATGGCACTTTCCCGCATTACCCCATGGGTTGGGCGAACGTCTCAAACACCCCGTTCCGCATGTACAAGCAGCGCACGCATCTGGGTGGTGTGGCAGACCCCTTGATCGTGAGTTGGCCCGCCAAAATCGTGTCACGCGGTGAACTGCGGCACCAGTTTGTGCATGTCGTTGATCTGTATCCAACCTTGCTCGAAATTGCTGGGGCCAAGCGACCGACGCACCATCAGGGGCACGCGCAGAAGCCGCTCGAAGGCCAAAGCATCCTGCCCACATTTGGCGACCTCAAGGCCCCGACGCGCAAGGAACAGTACTTTGAGTTAGCAGGAAACCGTGCATATTTTGAAGACCCATGGCGGCTCGTTGCACGTCATGAACGCGGTAAGCCCTTTGAGGAAGATCGTTGGGAACTTTACGACCTGTCCTCAGATCCGAACGAACTCAATGATCTTTCGGAGCAGAAACCGGATGTCGTCAAACGGTTGCGAGAAAAGTTTGACCAGGCCGCGCGGGCCTACGGGGTCTACCCACTCGATGACCGTAATCTGGTCATCCGGCTGGCGCAGGACCGCCAGCGCAGGCTGCGTAAGCACTGGGAATTTCACCCTCCGGTCGAGCGGATCGCCCGCGATGTCGGACCGATTGTCGGTGGGTTGAGTCATCAGATTGAGGTCGAGTTTGAGGCCGCAGCCAACGGTGCCCGAGGTGTTCTGGTGGCCCAGGGGTCCAAGCACGCGGGTTATGTGCTCTACGTTGATGCCAAGGGGCATCTGGTCTACGAAACCCAAATGGTGCCTTGGAACGAGCGCATGATTTCCAGTGACCCTTTGCCCAAGGGGCCCCTGAAGGTGCGCTATGTTCAAACGATGCGTGCGCGTCCGTTCGAGGGCAGTGGCGCCTTGTTCGTCAATGATCGGCAGGTGGCCGAGCGCAAGTTTGATCGCGTGCTGGTCAATACCTCTTACGACGGCTTTAGCGTTGGTGCTGATCTCGGGAATCAGGTCTCCTCGGATTACCAGGGGCCCAATCCGTTTCTGGGCAAGATCCGCGTCGTGCGGATCGATGTCGATATCGCCGAGAACACACCCCTCGAAATGATGAGGTACCTGCGCGAGATGACCATATCGGTCTGAACGCGACCTTGACTCGAATGCCGGTTTCTAGCGCGACGATTCTGCCGCTTGCAGAGGCGACGGCCGTGATTCCGGCGGGCCGCTTTCGCATCGGTTCAGACGCCTTTTACCCAGAAGAACGTTCTACGCGGTGGGTAGAATTGTTGTCGTTCGCGATCGACCGAACGCCCATTACCAACGCGCAATTCGCGGTTTTTGTCCACCAGACTGGCTGGGTGACGGACTGCGAACGGGCCGAGCCCGCAGGGTCTGCCGTTTTCCGGATGACCGACGGCCCGGTGGACCTGAGGGATTCTCGGCACTGGTGGGCTTTCGTTGAAGGGGCTTCGTGGCGGCACCCGCAGGGGCCTGGGAGTTCACTCAACGGGCTCGAGCTTCATCCAGTGGTCCATATCAGTTACGACGATGCTCTGGCGTTCGCGCAGTGGCGCGGCGGGCGTTTACCCTCCGAATCGGAGTGGGAGGTAGCCGCCCGCGGCGGCTTGATCGATTGTGACTACGCTTGGGGCAATGAACTGATGCCCGGGGACCGCTTGCTCGCCAACATCTGGGTCGGCAGCTTTCCCTGGTATCACGCGGGCACTGATGTCCCAGGGCCAACTGTCGTTTCGACCTATCCTCCAAACGGGTATGGGTTGTTTGACATGATCGGAAACGTTTGGGAGTGGACCGCCACTCCGTTTGCCGCGTCGGGACCGATGCCGCCGGCAGCGGTTGAGGACTGTGGATGTGGCCGCGCTGGGGGAGGAAAGCAACCCGTCGAGCAGACTCTTGGCCAGACTCTCGAGCGGACTCTTAAAGGTGGGTCTTACCTTTGCGCAGCCGAGTATTGCGCCCGATACCGTCCGGCGGCGCGGATTGGTTTGCCCGCACAGACGAGCACCGCACATGTTGGATTTCGATGCGCCTACGATTTGGCCTGATCCAGCCCCTGCCGAAGAAACCGGACCACCGTCGGGACGAGCTTCGTTAATTGGCCTTCTTCTCCGCGCTCAATCGATTGCAGAATCAGTTCATGAATTCCCCCAACGATCGCTGTAACGATCGCGCGTTCGGGCGCTGGTTGCCCGGTTGAACCAGCGGTCACGGTGGTCTCGATGAAATTCACCAACTGCTCATTACTGCGACGGCGCGCAGCGAGCCCCTCGTCGCCCAACGCGAATACCGCGACGAATAAGGTTTTCAGCAGCGTGGGCTGCATGGAAAGGATGCTCATGTAAGCGTGCAAGGCGTCGTCCAGTTGATCGCGCCAATCTCGGGTTGGGTTAATCGATGCCGCCAGGACCTTGAAGGCTTGGGCGCTTGCCGCGTCAAACAGGGCAACCAGACACGCTTCTCGGGTCCCGAAGTGCTCATAGAAAGTGCGCCGCGAGACCCGTGCCAAGGTCACGACATCGGTCACCGTGGTGTTGGCAAACCCATTGCTCGCAACCGATCGCGCCATGGCGTCGAGCAGACGGTGGCGATGGTCACGTTCAGTCGCTTCGCGGGATGTTGGCTCCATCCCCCAATGGTACTTGACAGTACCAATCGCCTCCGGGACACTAGCCCCTTGGTACGAAGTCGTACCAGCTGCGTTGGATGTCTTGGAGCTCTACATGACCGATCTCGTTGTCCGCCGTCTTATGATCGACCTCAAGGAACCCTTCGCTCGGCGCTGGAATGGGGGCGACGCCTTCCGCTCGGCTTGGTTGAATGCGCTTTCGATGGGTTTTCCGGTGGGTGAGCAAATGTTCATCGACTCGCTGCGCGATGGTCTCAAGGCGTTACCGGAGAGCAAGCGAGCGTATTTCGCCAGCGAAATCCAGGGCTTCGTCGGCCAGGAGGCAACGCATCGCCACTTGCACGCGCTCTACAACAAGCAACTTGATGCTCAGGGCTTCGAGAATGGTCAGGAAAAGCGCCTGATCAAGCGATTGGAGAAGCTGGCATCCATGAAGCTAGATCCCAGGCATGCGGTTGCAATCACCGCGGCTACCGAGCACTTCACGGCGATCTTTGCAGGATGGATGCTCGAGACGCCGCAAAATCTGGAGGGTGCCGACCCCCGCCTGAAAACACTCTGGCTTTGGCATAGCGCGGAAGAGACGGAGCATCGCTGCATCGCGTTTGATCTCTATCGTGCCCTCGGCGGCAATGAAAAATGGCGCCGGTTCTGGTTCCGATTTGTGACGGTTCAGTTCCTGTTCGAGCTCATGCGCCAGACTGTTCAGAATCTCTGGGACGACAAGGCTCTGTTCAGCCTGACGACGTGGCGCAGTGCGGCCAGCATGATGTTGGGTAAGCAGGGCTTGGTTCGTTATGGCTTCAAGCACTGGCGTGCTTATTTTTCTCAGGACTTTCATCCATCGCATCAGGACGGAACAGCGTCCGAAACCTGGTTACGTGAGAACGAAGATTTGTTCAGGGTCGTCTCGCGTTCGCCGGCCTGATTAATTTCTTGAGCCGCTCTGGTCGCGCCTGGAGCCTTATTGCCCTGACAGGCGTGTTGGGTGCTTTGGGCGTGTTGGGGGCGGTAGAAGTGGCGAGCATGCTGGGCGTTTCAGGCACCGCGGGCCCA
>RFPW01000018.1 GCA_009925965.1 Betaproteobacteria bacterium | reverse complement strand
CAAAATGATGGCCGACCGGGCAGAACTCGAATCAAGGCACGGCCGACTGGTGATCGGCATCCTCTTGTTTCAGGATATTGCGGTTGTCCCGCTTCTTGTTCTGATCCCCTCACTGAGCGATATCAACGACGGGAATCTCTGGGAGATGCTGGCGATCGCCCTTGCCAAGGGGATTGCCCTTGTGTTTTTGCTGCTCTGGGGCGGGCACAAGGTGGTTGGTCGTTGGCTCAAGATCGTCGACCGCCGAAAGAGCGAAGAGCTTTTTCTCCTGAACGTGCTCTTGCTCGTTCTTGGATTTTCGTGGGTGTCGGAAC
The DNA here is from genome assembly GCA_009925965.1 of Betaproteobacteria bacterium. Taxonomy (GTDB): domain Bacteria; phylum Pseudomonadota; class Gammaproteobacteria; order Burkholderiales; family Burkholderiaceae_E; genus RFPW01. The sequence continues at coordinate 19,652 of RFPW01000018.1, read as the reverse complement.
ACGCCGGACTTTCTCTCGCGATGGGCGCGTTTCTCGTCGGGATGCTCATCGCCGAGACCGACTTCAAACACCGGGTCGAAGAAGACATCAAGCCGTTCCATGACATTTTGCTGGGGCTTTTCTTCATCACAATCGGGATGAAACTCGATTGGATCGTACTGGGCAAAAACTGGCACATCGTGCTCCTTCTTGCCCTCGGTCCAGTTCTCGTCAAGGGGCTGCTCATCGCTGTCATCGCCCGAGCGTTCGGGGCGCGCGGGGGGGTATCGATTCGAACTGGAATTTATCTGGCACAGGCGGGTGAATTTGGGTTCGTGCTCCTCACCCTCGGCGCCGATCGCGGGCTGATTCAACCCGCATGGGTAAGTCCGATTCTCGCGGGAATGGTGCTTTCCATGATCGCTACGCCTTTCCTGATCCTGCGATCTGAGGCGCTCGTGTATCGACTCTCGCGCACGGCCTGGCTCGAGCGCTCGGTCGAGATTACCGAACTGTCGAAACACGCGATGAAGGAAGCTCGGCACGTCATTATTTGCGGTTTCGGTCGATGCGGCAAAAACCTCGCCGCACTTTTTGAAAAGGAACGAATTGGTTTTATTGCGCTCGAGATCAACGATGACGAGGTTGCCAAGGACCGTATTGCTGGCTACCGGGTGGAGCTCGGTGATTCAACAGACCTCGCAATCCTGCTCGCTGCTGGCTTAAACCGGGCCTCTGCGGTCGTCGTGAGTTACAACGACACAGCCGCTGCAACCAAAATCATCGGTCTGGTCAAAGACAATGCGGGCCACGTCCCAGTCATCGTTCGAACCGAGGACGACCGGGACTACGACACTCTATTAGCCGCAGGAGCCCAATCGGTAGTGCCCGATGTGTTTGAGGGAAGCCTGGCTTTAGCGTCCCAAACGCTATTGAGAGTTGGGATTGTCGCTGACCGTGTCGACGCACTCATACGAGATGAGCGACGCGGATATTACGACCTGAGGCCGCAAAAAAGTGCAGAGGCTTGACGCAGACGCTTGTCCTGACTTATCCGAGTGCCCCCTGAGCGGCTGCGGTGTAGATTGGGATCCCAAAAAGAATGTTTAAGGGAAACGTCACCCCGAGGCTCAGCCCGAAGTAGAGCGAGGGGTTTGCCTCAGGTAGCGCGATCCTCAGTACCGCCGGGACAGCGATGTAGGAGGCGCTCGCTGCAAGCGTCATGAGCAGTGCGCCATCGCCAGAGGACAACTTCAGTAGCAAAGCCAATCCCAGTGCGAAGGTGGCGTGAATGACCGGCGCAAGCACGGCATAAACGACGAGAAGCGGTGGCTTGGTGCTCGCCTGATTGAGGCTTCGCGCGGCCATCAGACCCATATCGAGAAGGAAGAACGACAGCATTCCTTTGAATAAGTCGACTGCGAACGGTTGCATCGCGCGCTCGCCGGCTTCTCCGCTGATGAGGCCAACGATCATTGCGCCGAGCAACAGGAGTTGAGCGCCATCGGTAAATGATTCATGCAGGACCTTCCGAACCGAAATGGTCTGGGTGTCTGTTTGTGTGTGCAGCGGCATGTGCGGCGGTGTGTGCGGCGGTGTGTGCGGCTGCGCGTGACTTCGGATGCGATTGGCAAGGAGGACAGCAAAGATGATGGCCGGTGATTCCATCAGCGCCATGGCAGCTGCCATGTGGCCGCCATACGGGATCGATTGGTTGTCGAGGTATTGTGTTGCCGTCAGGAACGTCACCGCGCTCACCGAGCCATAGGTCGCGGCAATCGCAGCCGCATCGAATCCCGACACGATTTTGCGAAGCAGCAGGTACCCAGCGATCGGAATCAAGATCGCTAGCAAGACGGCAGCGCCGAGGCTTGCCGCAACTTCGGCGTTCAGGCCGGAATGCGACAAGGCAAATCCGCCCTTCAAGCCCAGCGCCATCAACAGGTAGAGCGACAAAAAACGAGAAATTGCCGCCGGAATTTCGAGGTTCGATCGAATCGTTCCGGCAAGCACGCCAAAGACAAAAAAGAGAATCGCCGGATCGAGTAGGTTCTGCACGAAAGCTCCTTGGCGTTGGGATGCAGACTACTGCCAGTGATGCATCAAGTAAAATGGATTTATAGATAACTAAATATCGATCAACCTAGATGCATATCACCTTCCGACAGTTACGCCTTTTTCTGGCGCTGGCCGAAACCGGTAGCGTCAGCGCAGCCGCGCGTCGCACGCATGTAACCCAACCCACGGCTTCGATGCAGCTGCGTGAGGTGACGGATTCCATCGGGTTGACGCTATACGAGGTGGTGTCCAGGCGCGTTGTACTAACCGAGGCAGGTGAGGAATTGGCACGTACCGCTCGCGGAATCGCTGACCAATGGGATGGGTTCGAGCAACGCGTGGCGGCAATCAAAGGACTGACGCGTGGCCGATTGCGGGTCGCGGTGGTCAGCACCGCCAAGTACTTTGTGCCTCGCCTACTAGGGAGCTTTTGTGCGGTCTACCCGGAGATTGAGATTTCGCTGGTCGTTCTGAATCGGGACGGCGTAATCGATCGCCTGCGTGAAAATCAGGACGATCTTTACATCATGTCGAAGCCACCCGAATCATTCGACCTTGCCAACGACGAACTCATGCCAAATCCACTCGTGCTGATTTCGAGTGCGACGCATCGAATGGCGGGGCGCGATCAGATCTCGTTGTCCGAACTAAAACAGGAACGGTTCATTTTGCGCGAGCCCGGGTCCGGCACCCGCTTGGCGGTTGATGCCCACTTTGCGGCGCAGCGGTTCAAGCCCATCGTGCGCCTTGAACTTGGAAACAACGAGGCCATTCGAGAAGCAGTCGCAGGCGGGCTCGGACTTGCGGTCCTTTCAGGGCACGCGCTCGAGGGCCGAGCAATCAACACCGGCGTTCAGATTCTCCCGGTTGTCGGGTTCCCGATACCCTCTAAATGGCATCTTGTCTACCTTCGAAGCCGCGTCCTTTCGCCGATTGCCGCGGTCTTTCGAGAGCATCTACTTCGTGAGGTGCAGGCTAGCCCCGAAACAAGCTGATAAGTCTAGCGGAGGCAATGAATACCTTCACTCGACCAGCCCATCCCGATGGACGTCTAACTCAAACTAAACAGCTTCCACGAAACGCGAGTGTCAAGGCGGGAGCAAAAATTGCGCATGACAGCTAGGGCCTCAATTCGTGTAGCCCTACCAAACTAGAGGATATCTACCATGGCGCAATCTCAGAACGACTCCCAGGCTTCGAACCAAACCCCTGCCCAGAACCCTTCACACGGCGCTCCTCAAAGTCCCTCCCAAGCGCCTTCAAAGAGTGCCACCCAAAACCCGACCCAAGACCCTTCGCACGGCGCCGACCACAGCGCGGCGCAAGCGCCATCAAAGAGCACTCCCCAAGTCCCTGCGAAATGATTGAATGAAGGCTTAACCAGGCACTTGCGCGGTTCAGAGGCGCCGGGGAAACCCGGTGTCTTCTGGCCCGGTTTGTAATTAGACTGGCCTGACAGCGACGGGCGCTCGCCCCTGAATGCCTCGCATTGCCTCGCATTGCCTCGTTTAACCGGTTTGACGAGCAAGGCCGACTACGAGACAGGCTGACCCCCCAGTTGATGCGAGCGTTTCTCGTCAATTTTGTGCGGCTTGCGAAGACCACGACAGAGCATTCGAAATCGGCTCTGCAAATGGGATCACCCTTGGCGGAATATCATCTACTGACGATCTGGCGCATTGAAGCGCCGGTGGAACAGGTCTACGAAGCCATTGAAAATTCACTGCGCTGGCCGAAGTGGTGGCCCGGCGTGCGCGATGTCCAACAAAGGGCATGCGGCGCCCCCAATGGTCTCGGCAATATCAGACGCTATGTTTGGCAGAGCAAGTGGCTCTACCGAGTGATGTTTGACGTGTGTGCCACACGCATCCAAAAGCTGGTGGCACTCGAGGGAACGGTAGAGGGCGATCTATCGGGTGTTGGGCGCTGGAGCTTCTCAAAAGAAGGCTCGGTCTGCGTGGTTCATTACGACTGGCATGTCAACAGCATGCGGTGGTGGATGAATTTTACTGCGCCGCTCCTGCACTCCATGTTTATTCGCAATCACATCCGGATCATGGAGCAGGGCGGTGAGGCTTTAGCCAACTTGCTCTTCGCGCCGTTGGTGGGACAGCTACACCTCGATCTCTGTGATTTAAAGTCGCACGACCCTCGTTGGCCACGAAAATAAAAATGGATCGGTTGCTAGGCAAGCGGGACGGCCGCAAAGGAACGCCCCCGGCCGGCGGCTGAGGTTGAGGCCGGGGGGGCTCGCTTGATGGTGCTTTAGACGCGATCTTCCCAGTACGGTTGGCGGCCATAGTACTTATAGACGTCCCGATTCCATTTTTCATCAGTCATCGACGGCCAGTGGTCTGCGTCGAACCCAGGCGCGGCCTCCAACCGCTCTTTGGCAATATCAAGTACGTAGTCGTTCGTTGTGGAGTCGTATTTAAAGGAGCTGAAGGGGATCGCAAACAATTTCTCCCCCATGCCGAGAAAGCCACCGAATGCCACAACGGCATAGGCAACCTTGCCGCTGCTTGGGTCAATCACGACCTCCTTGATGTCCCCAAGGTTTTCCCCCTTTGAATTGACCACGTCGGTTCCGATAATGGTCGATGCTTTGACCGGGGAACTCGAGAATTCCTGGAATGAACCCATGTTGCTTCTCCTTTTGCGATGTTGAGGAATAAAACCAGAGCACTTTCAGCTCAAAACGAGCATCACCAATGCGCCTTTCACGTCAGCGAATAGCGCGACTCAGTTACAACCGCCCCATTAGGAGCAATACAATCACAATCGTTACCAGTAATCCCAGTCCTCCGACTGGCCGATAACCCCAGTTACTGCTGTGTGCCCAGGTGGGTAGGGCTCCCACGAGCATCAGGATCAGAACGATTAGCAAGATGGTGCCAAGGCTCATGACAGTTCCCGTCGATTAAGGTGGGTGAAAGCGTCCTGTTGGCCGAGTTACGAGGGCATGCCAAATCTTGACTTTGCGGCTGAGACGCAGTTGGTCTTGGCGTCACCAGCACGGGAGTCACATCTCTCAAGCGCCACCTTGTAGTCGGCGTCCCGCTTGTCATCTGAGGCGTCCTTTCGGGCCTCACCAATTTCTTTACCCATCTTGGCGTCAGACAGCGCCCTGACCTCGAGGGCCTTGGCCTCTTTGACACAGACGTCTTTGTCATTACCGGCCTTGTCATCGCATCTTTCTTTTGCGACCGCATAGTTGGATTCGGCCTTGGCGACGAGTGCCTTGTTACGGTCTTCGGTCTTGCCCGTGAAGCTGTATTCAAGTTCTGCTATCGCCACCTTTTCTTTGGCTTTTGCTTCCTCGATACAGACATCCTGAGAATTGCCGGAAAGCGAACGACAGGCGGATTTTTCGGTCTTGTAGTCTGCGCTGACGCGCGCTTTGCTGGCCTGGTATTCGGCCTTGGTGATCATTGCGGACTGTGCGGTTGAGAGCAGTAGGAGTGCTGCAATTGCGGCCGCGGGTTTGAGGACGCTATGAATATTCATGGGGATCCATTTGGGTTGAGAAACTCAGACGCTTAAGTGGAGAGCCTGGGAATTCGGCCTTGAGCAAGCGCCTTGTCCGAGCCCACAAAGTCCAGCAAACCGCGTACCCAAGTCAGTGCCGGGCGGTGTCGGCTCGCGTATGGATTCCGAGTCGGTTACTTCGTCCGGTCCTCCCAGTCCACCCAGTCGACAGGATTCGAGTCCAGATAGCGCGCAACAGCCTCTCCAGTGGTTGCAAAGAAGCACTCTTCGCCAAGTCGGGAAAAGAGCCCGAAGCGTTTGAGCTTGTCTTTGACCGGACCTTTCATTTCAGCAAAACAGAGGTCGATACCAGCATCGTGCAGTGTCTGGTCAAGCTCGCTCAACACGTCGGCTGACGTGACGTCCACGTTGGTAATCGGTTCGGCGCCGACCACCAACCAGCGCACCGACGTCGGCGATTCGGCCACTGCATCCAGTACACGGCTTCGAAATAGCTCGGAGTTGGCGAAAAATAGGGGTGCATCCCAGCGAAAAAGCACCAATCCCGGTATCACTCTGGCTTCGGGGTGGCGGGCCGTGTCGTGATAGCCCTTGACGCCGTCGACCCTCCCCAGCACGGCCGAATGGGGCCGCCAGCCGTCCCATAAAAACTCGGTGACAGCGATTGCGATGGCTATTCCGATACCCTCAATGGCGCCAAGCAGTGCGACTCCGAGCAAGCACCCGATTGATAACCAAAATTCCCAGCGCTGGATGCGCCAGAGTCGGCGAAGGTCAGTGATCTCAATTAGGCCGAATGCCGACGCGATGACGACTGCGGCCAATGTTGCGAGGGGAAGGTCGCGCAGAAGGGTGGGCGCGAATAGCAGCATGGCAGCCACGGCAAGGGCGCCGACCACCCCGGTGAGTTGGGTTTGTGCGCCAGCATCGATAGCCACCGGTGTTCGCGATGCGCTTGCGCTGATTGCTAAACCTTGGAACAGGCCCGAAGCGAGGTTGGCCGCTCCAAGACCGACCATCTCCTGATTCGGGTCTACGAACGCGTCGGTCTTTGCAGCGTAGGTCCTCGATAGCACGCTGGTGTCCGCGAAGGAGACTAGCGCAACTGCCAGTCCGCCGACGAATACCGGGCCTAGATCGTTCCACCGCACCGATGGCCAGATGAGGTCGGGCAGTCCGTCCGCTACCGGACCTAATACGGGAATGCCGGCGCGGCCGATGAGTCCGTTCGCTCCGGCCACGAGGGTCGCGCTCGTGACGGCAATCAGGACGCCCGGCAAACGTGGATAGCGTTTGAGCAAGAGGATGGTCGAGAGCGTCCCCGTACCGATTGCGAGCGCGGTGAAGTTGGTCTGGGTGGGTACGAGGAGCGCGAATTGGCGGGACTCGTCGAGCAACCCATGGCCGATCAAGTTGAAGCCAAATAACGCTGGCAATTGGCTCGCGATTACGGTGAGCGCTATTCCGTTCATATATCCGTAGCGAATTGGCTTTGACAGCAACTCGGTGATGAAGCCCATGCGCGCCGCCCCCGCCAGAACGCATAGAGCACCTGAAACCAGCGCCATCATTCCTGCCAGCGAGACGGCGCGCTTTGGGTCGCCCAGCGACAAGGGGATGACGACCGCCAAGATCAGCGCGGACAGTGAAGAGTCGGGTCCAAGGACAAGGACCCGACTGGGGCCGAAGACGGCATAGGCGAGCAGCCCAGCGATCGTCGCATAAAGTCCATTGATACCCGGCAGCCCAGCCGCCGCCGCATAGGCGATGCCGACCGGAACCAGGAGTGCGCTCAGGACAAGGCCTGCCACGATGTCCCGCGGCAACCATGACAGCTCGTAATGGCGCAGCGTGTAAATCCCCGGCAGCCAGCGAATCAACCCGATCTGGTCCAGTCCCCGGATGGGGCGGACGACTCGGCCTTTCTCTGCCGCGTGCGCGCTTTTCGGCCTCAAGGATCGGAGGGTTTGGTTGGCGTTCCCGAGGCCTGATGTGTCGTGAGATACAGGTTCCATATCGCGAAAAACATCGCTGCGATTAGGGGGCCTAAGATGAAGCCGTTGACTCCGAAGACAACAATACCGCCCAGCGTCGTGATCATGACAACGTAGTCGGGCATCAAAGTGGCCTTGCCGACAAGCATCGGCCGCAGCAAGTTGTCCACCAAGCCGATGACCAGCATGCCCCAGGTCATCAATGCAATGCTCTGCCAGATCCCCCCCGTAACGAAGAACCAGATCGCTACCGGAAGCCAAACCAGCGCGGCGCCGATGGCTGGCAGTAATGACAGTAGGGCCATAACGACAGCCCACAGCAGGGCCGCTCGGACCTCAAGGAACCAGAATGCGACACCACCAAGTGTTCCCAGGATCATGGCAACAACTAGGTTCACCGTCGAGCGAACGACGGCGCTAAGCTTGTTGATGAGTTCCTGCTTCTGTGACGGCGTTAGTGGCAGTGCGCGCCGCATGACATGCACGATCCGGTCGCCATCTCGGATCAGAAAGAAGGCGAGATACATCGTGATCAGCAAACTCGCAGCGAGTTGAAAAGTGTTCTGGCCAAAATTCATGGCCTGTGTCGCGATGAAGCCGCTACCTTGCTCTAATTTTGAATTGAGCCAACGCTGAACCCTCTCAAAATCCACCAGTCCAAAATGCCGCAACAACTGGGCTATCCAGTCAGGTAGCGCATCGAACGCAGTGCGTAAGGTTGGCTCCGAAGTAGTCTCTCGAGACTCGATAAACGCCAGAAAGCCAGCGGCCTCTCGGAACAGTGTCACGCTCAATAACCCCAAGGGAACGACTATTATTATGATAATAATTAAAATAGTCAGGAGTGCTGCCAGCGTTCGTCGGTGTTTCAGCCTTTGCAAGAAGACCCGGTGCAGGGGGGCAAACAGTAAGGCAAGACTCGCGCCCCAAAGGAGCGTTCCGTAAAAGGGCAGAAGTACCCAGCCGAGCGCTAAGGAGACGGCCACCACAAGCAGCCGCAGCGCACGGTGGTTTGAAGCGGGAAGTTCGCTTTCGTCAGCGCGGTACATCGGAGATCATCATGCCAATTTTGATGACCTGATCAGCCAGCCTAAAGATGCGAGGTCAAGCCTAGGCGCAATTCCTGCGTTGCGTTGTGCGGGTCGGCACTGACTTCGATGAATGCAGCGCGCCTCCTGCTGATCAGCATCGGCGAGCTGAAAGGTCCAAATTCTGGACGGACTGCACACCGGGGCTTGAAGGGATGTCGCGGCCGACAACGCCTCGCATTGGGCCAGGGGTCTAATCGACCCAGGAGGGCACGTATGATCACGATTCGTACTGGACAGGCTCCAGCCGCATTGACTCGCGAGCAGTTTCGCTCCCGCTTCAATGGACGCTTCTATGATCCGGCGTTCGATCCGGAGCGGGATGCGATCGCGCGGCTCGAGGCGATTGCATGGGATGCCCTTCAAGAGGGGCGCAAAGCGCCAATAACCCAGCCGGCAGGCCGCGGTTTTGCCGATCCCAGCTACGAAGTCTCGGTGCAATGGCTCGACACTCGGAAGCGTTTGAAGGCGGCGCAAAAACGCTGGAGCGATCGCACCCAACCATCACGGGCGCTGTTAATTTGCGGGAGTGCTCGCAACGACGGGACCTGTCCTGGCGAGGCATCAAAGTCCTGGAGATTGACCGAGATAGCGCAGCAGGTCGTCGAGCGCGCGGGCCTGCAAGCCGATGTGCTGGACCTGAGCCTTGTGACGTCGGAATACGGCCGCAACATCCATCCCTGCAAGGGTTGCGTGTCAAGCGCCATGCCACTGTGCCACTGGCCTTGCAGTTGCTATCCAAACCACTCGCTGAACCAGGCCGCGGACTGGATGGCCGAAATTTACGAGCGTTGGGTTGCGGCTCATGCAGTGATCGTCCTCGCTCCGACATACTGGTACCAGTCCCCAAGTCCGCTGAAGTTGATGATGGACCGCATGGTTTGCGCCGACGGAGGGAACCCCGACCCGACAACCACGCATGGCAAGCGAGTGGCCGAGGCCAAACGTATCGAGGAGAAGGGTTGGAACTACCCGAAGCATTTGGCAGGACGCGCATATGGCGTTGTTGTTCACGGTGACGTTGCTGGCGTTGAAGACCACCGGCGCCATCTGAGTGACTGGTTGGAATGGATGGGACTGATTGACGCGGGTGCCATCGCCAAGCTGGACCGTTATATCGGTTATTACGAACCCTACTGGAATAGCCATGACGCCCTCGACAAGGACAAGGCTGTGCAGCAGGAGGTAAGCAACGTTGCCGGCGCGGTCGTCCAGGCAATCAATGCCTTACGCGCCGGTCAACTGAGTCAACCGGATCAGCAGATCAAGGCACCACGCGAGAAGTAGTCGGTCGCTCCAAGCGAGCGCCAGACTCGGCCAATAGTGGATGTTGATAGCTCGGACAACGATCGGTTCATCGGAGCACAAATCTCAGTGTGTTCTCGCACAGGCCGACCGAGGGGCTCTGATTAATCTTTGGGTAGGCGGCCGTTGCTGAGGAGTCTGACTTGACGCGTCCTGCAATTGCATTGATTGGTCTCGCCGCGGTAACCCTCGCGGCCTGCGTTGATACGGCCCGACTTACAGTGGCCGAAGGTACTGGCCCCAATCCCCGGTGGGTGACGCCGCATCCAACGCTGATACCGACCGTCAACATCGCTCCTGCTCGGGGCTGGCCCTCCGGCGTGACCCCGCAGGCGGCACCTGGCATGCGCGTAGCGGCCTTTGCGGATGGCCTGGACCACCCGCGATGGTTGCTGGTTCTGCCCAACGGCGATGTTCTCGTGGCGGAAACGAATGCACCTGCGCGGCCCGACGACGGACAGGGTCTGAGGGGCGTCGTCATGGGCCTGGTGATGCGCCGCGCCGGTGCCGCCGCGCCAAGTGCCAATCGGATCACCCTGCTGCGCGACAGCCGGGGCACTGGCGTCGCTGACGTGCGCAGCGTACTGCTTGAGGGGTTAAATGCGCCCTTTGGCATGGCATTGGTTGGCACGGACCTCTACGTGGCCAACACCGATGCGATCTTAAGATTCCCCTACACCCCGGGTTTGACCCAGATCACGGCTTCAGGCGTCACCGTCGTGAAACTTCCGGCGGGTCCCATCAATCACCACTGGACAAAGAACCTTATTGCAAGTGCCGATGGCCGCAAGCTCTATGTGACTGTCGGTTCAAACAGCAATGTGGCCGAGCGCGGTATGGCGGCCGAGAAGGACCGCGCAGCGATCTGGGAGATCGATATTGCGAGTGGTAAGCACCGCGTCTATGCCATGGGCTTACGCAATCCGAACGGACTGGCCTGGTCGCCAGGCGGCGCATTATGGACGGTGGTCAACGAGCGAGACGAGCTTGGTAGCGACCTCGTACCCGACTACCTGACGTCGGTGCGCGACGGCGGTTTTTACGGCTGGCCTTATAGCTACTTCGGTAGTCACCTGGACATGCGCGCGCAGCCGCAGCGACCAGACCTCGTGGCGAGCGCCCTGATACCCGACTACGCCCTGGGTCCGCACACCGCGTCGCTCGGGCTAGCTGCTTCGGCTGGCACAACGCTGCCAGAGCGATTCGCGAATGGAATGTTCATCGGTCAGCACGGCTCGTGGAATCGTCGACCGCACAGTGGCTACCGGGTAATTTTTGTGCCCTTCGACGGTTCACGGCCAACAGGTGCCGCGCCGCTCGACGTACTCACTGGATTTTTGGATGACGCAGGCAGAGCCTACGGGCGACCCGTTGGTGTGGCGATCGATCGTCAAGGAGGCTTGCTAGTTGCTGATGACGTAGGAAACGTAGTCTGGCGCGTTGCTACTGACACCCCCTGACGTCATGGCGGCTTGTCATCCACACCTTCTTCGTGGATGCGGCCCCGCACGGATGAAGGCCTCAGTTTGGACCAGGCTCTAAATGCGTCGTGCTATCGAGCGGTTGCGGTGCCATGAAAGCGCTGCCGCTGCTGTGGTTTTTATACGTCTTCATGGGAGATCATCATGGCTAGTCATACTCCAGCACCGGCTCGCGATACGTCGCGGCGGGTCACCGCAAAGGGGGTACCCCCTGTGCTGAACGGCAGCGCGCGCCTAGAGCGGGCGTCGGCAAAGTCGAATGCGGCCCCGCGCATGGTTCTGGATCTGAAAGCAATCGAAGAAGCCAAGCAGAATCTTGACCGCGGCGGCGTGACGCCGCACTACGGCCCTTGGCGCAACGACATCATTGAGTTGCTAAACGATTCCCTAGCGACCGAATTGCTGTGTGCACTTCGCTATCGGCGACACCATTTCACCGCCGAGGGCTTGTCGTCGCCAAAGATTGCCGAGGAGTTCCTGGTCCACGCAAACGAGGAGATGGCCCATGCGGATATGCTCGCAAAAAGAATTGTTGAGCTCGGTGGCATGCCTGACTTCTCACCCGACACGATTACGCGTCGAAGTCACGCGGACTATGATGAATCCCAGGATCTGAAGTCGATGATTAAAGCCAACTTGATCGCCGAGCGGGTTGCCATCGAGAGCTACAGTCAAATGATCGCCCTGATTGGTGACAAGGACTCCACCACCCGCCGACTCATTGAGGAGATTCTGGCTGTTGAACAATCTCATGCCGAGGAGTTGCGAGACTGGCTCGCAAATTAGCTCATCCTAGGCCTCACGGGATTGCCTTCGCCTTCGTGCCTTAGCGCCGGCATGTCATTTGCGGGCGTATCTCGCCATGGAAACCTCAGCCATCCGGATCGAACGCGACTCATTGGGTGAGGTGGCCGTACCGGCTGCTGCGTATTGGGGGGCGCAAACTCAGCGCGCCATCGAAAACTACCCGATTAGTGGCTTACGTCCCCACTGGGGTTATGTGACGGCTGTCGTCTGGATCAAACGTTGCGCGGCGCTTTCCCATGGTCGAACCGGTCGGTTGGACCCCGATCGAGTGCAGGCCATCGTTGCGGCTTGTGACGAGGTTTTGGCTGGCCGTTGGCAAGACCAGTTCGTTGTCGATCCCTTTCAGTCCGGCGCAGGCACTTCGCATCACATGAACGTTAACGAGGTTCTAGCAAACCTCGCCAACGAAGCAAAGGGTGTCTCGCGTGGTTCCTACCACCCGGTTCACCCAAACGATCACGTCAACATGGGGCAGTCAACCAACGACGTTATTCCGACCGCAATTCGCCTCTCCGCGTTGTCTAGCCTCAAGGTTCTGGATGCGGAAATGGCTGGCTTATGTGACGCTTTGCGGGCGCAAGCCGTCACTTCTGACCACATTATCAAAGTTGGCCGGACTCATTTGCAGGACGCCCTTCCCATCCGGTTTGGGCAGGTCTTTACGGCTTGGGCAAGCGCAATGGAGCGGTCGATCCGACGCGTGAAACGCGAGGCCGATGACTTACTGGACATCCCGCTTGGTGGCAGTGCCATCGGGACTGGGGTTAACGTCGAATCGGGATGGACTCAAAGCGTCATTGAGGAACTGAGCCGAATCACGCATCTGGACTTGCGGGCTGGCGAGCCGATTCTGGGGACTCAGAGCCAGGCCGATGTTGCGGCATTCTCTGGCGCGCTGCGGATCCTGGCCATCGAACTGTCCCGGATCGCTAGTGATTTGCGGTTGCTGGCGATGGGTCCCTGCACGGGAATCCACGAAGTGGATCTGCCCGCCGTTCAACCGGGCAGCTCGATCATGCCGGGCAAGGTCAACCCCTCCATCCCGGAGATGGTCAATCAAGTCTGTTTGCAGGTAATCGGTTTGGATTCCACCATCGCGGCAGCTGCTGGCCAGGCGCAGCTTGAACTCAATGTGATGATGCCGCTCATTGCGCATGACTTGCTCACGCTTTTGGGCTTGCTGGCCAACGCGGTCCGGAGTTTCACGTCGAGGTGTGTGGTTGGTCTGCGGCCCAACGCCGAGTCCTGCGCGTTTTGGGTGGAGCGCAGCGGCGCTCTGGCCACGGCGCTGGTGCCTCGGTTCGGCTATGCCCGTTCGGCGCAGATTGCTCAACAGGCACTTGCCCAAGGTGTAACGATCAGGCAATGGGTGCATCAAGAAGGGCTACTGACAGATGCGGAAGCCTCGGTGATTCTTGATTTGCGTCGCCTTACCGAACCTGGAGTGCCATGCTACCCTCAAGAAAAGTTAGATGGGCTAGCTCCATGACGATGCGTGATTTCTCGTTACAGCGGCGCAGGTCGCTACTGGGCATGGTTGCCATGGGCGCGGCATCGATCGCGGTCGCGGCAAAACCGCAGATCTTGGAGATTCAGGTTTGGAAAGACCCAAATTGCGGCTGCTGCAACGCATGGATCGAGCACCTTGAGAAGAACGGATTTTCTCTAACCGTTATCGATGCAGGCAATAATGCAGCACGTGCGCGGCTGGGTTTACCGCAAAAATTCGCTTCCTGTCACACTGGGCTAGTACAGGGGTACGTGATTGAAGGTCATGTGCCTGCCGCGGACATTCGGCGCCTGATCAAAGAAAAACCCGATGCAATAGGGATAGCGGTACCCGGCATGCCCATCGGGTCGCCTGGGATGGACGGGCCCGACTACGGGAAACAGCGTGACCCCTACCAGGTTTTGCTGATTCAGAAGAACGGGTCATCCAAGGTTTTCAATTCCTACTAGGGTGGCGAGGTAGCAGATTTGGAGCGAAATTGATGCCCCTGGACCACGTTGCTACGCTACTTCGATACGCGGGCATTAGCTTTATCGCCGGGTCAGTCAACCACGGCATGTTCAGCCAGGAGCGATCACAACTCACCGCTGCGGTGGGTATCCTGCTTTTCCTTGTCGGCAGTACCCTCGAAATGCGGCAACGCCATCCTGGCGAGCGTCGCTGGACTGCGCAGCTTGGCTTTGGGGTATTGGCCTCAATTGGACTCGGCTTCTTCACAGGTGGCCTGCAGCACTTTCCGGACTCTCCCGAGCGCAGTGTCTGGGTCGTACCCGTCGGATTCCTGTTGTCGTTCCTGGCCTTTTATTTCACGGAGTACCGAGACAGGTATTCGATCAAATCGATCTCAATCTACGGACTTTCGGCGAGTACGGTCGTGATTGCGGCTTCCTTGTTGGCGCGCTCGGTTTTGTCGGGTCACGAGGGGTCAATCGAAGCGCACCATCACCCTACCCACACAGGCGCGACCAAGAACCTCGTGATCGAGGCGAACGATTCGATGCGGTTCATACCCTCGTCCCTCGAAATCCGAGAGGGCGATGAAGTCCGCATCATCCTCGTAAATACTGGGCGGGTTCGTCACGAATTGGTGATTGGCGATCAGGACAGTTTAGGTCGGCACGCGCAGGACATGAAGAAGTCCAATGCCCATCACCACGACGCGGAGAGCATCTCCGTGGAGCCTGGCCAGGTGGGAATGGTTATTTGGCGAGCGACGACAACCAAGCCGATTGGTTTTGCATGTTTTGAGCCTGGACATTTTGAAGCGGGCATGCTCGGCACGGTCTCCGTGGTGCCGGGTTAGCCAAAACGCTGGCTCCCCGGCGAGTTTGTGGCCTTGGTTCCAGAGATTACAAGCGAATCCTTCGGAACGCTCCGGCGCTTGGCTTCGTGTCGAAGTGAGGCCCAACTTCTGGGAGTCGGTTCAAATCCTCGCCGATTGAGTGCGGATGAGCGACGGCGTCACATGCGTGAGTTGATGGCGCGATGACGCAAAAATACTGCTCCGCGCAACACTGCATGCTTCGTACGCCGCCCGCTAACCCGCTTTCGCCACATCCTAAAGGAGGAGGGTTTCATATGCTTGCGCATCAAGTCGATGACAGCAGACTCATTCAAGCCAAACTGGGCCTCAAATGCCGTGCGATCTTCCCAGGCCATCTCGATAATGCGCGAGATGGTGGCATCGCACATGGTCGAAGCATCAAGGGTGCGGCGTTTCTGTGAATTGGTCATCGCACACGACGATATCAGTACCGGTGGATCGACGGGTAAACAGCGGCTACTGAAGGGGCGCTGAATTTTGACTCTGTTCAAAACGCGAAACCACCGCTTGGTGTTGCTGAGGCCACTCGGTTATCGCTCGGTCGTCGGCAAAAAATTCTTGCCGTAAAAAAGCCAGTATCAGGTCTCGCGTCGCCTTTTTGACCAATGGGTTTAGCGCTGCGCCACCTGTGCCGAGACGGTCAGTAAAAATGTTGTGTGAGCCATCGCTGAATACTGCAAGCGTCTTGGCCGCCGAACTTTGGGTTGAGGCTGTCGCTTCAAATATCGCCAAACGGTCTTTGGCAGCGGAGTAGAAGCCAGGAATGTTGATTTCATCCCCTTGCGCGGTGATATGGAGGCTGGGTACAGAAATGCGGCCAACGATCGCTTGCGGATCACCTTGGCCGTAAAAAGGCGGCGCACTGATGATGACCGCCGAACCAATGCGCGGATCAGCTAAATCCAGCACTTGAGAGTCGCGTTGTACACGTGCCCCCACCAGCAGTAAGACGGTGTTTGCGCCATAGGAGTGGCCTGCGGCAGAAATGCGTGTGGCATCCAGTCTGCTTTTGAACTCTGTGCTAGCAAGCACTTGATTGAGTGCAAAACGTACATCCTGTGTCCGCGCAATTGCCTCCTTATCTTTAGCGGCTTCTTGCAATCGAGTGACCATTTGTAGCGGGTTGCCAAACCACAGGCTCCGGTCACTGCCCACGTGTTGCACATGTAATGCAGCAATACCGTTTGCGGCAAGGTGTTTGCCGATGTACGAGTAGCCCTCACGCGACCCACCGATGCCATGAGAGAAAACGACCAACGGGACGGGCTGACTAGCAGCAGCTTTTTCAGAGGCCTTCGCTAGCAAAGGCAGATAAAAGCGAGCCAGCACTTCCCTGGGGCCATCTGGGCGTACGGTGTCGGTCCATTGCAAGTCCCGCGCTTCAAAGTTACTGGCATCTGGCATGCCCACCACTGCCGCGAGAGCCTGCGCGCGGCTGTTGGAGCGGTGTTCCGAAGGCTCACTGTGCGTGCTACTGCCGCACCCGGCCAAGATGAATGCCGCACCGACCGCTGCGAGTGCGAGCTTGCGCCTGAGCGCTTGCCGTGGAATCGTCATTCGCTGGCGCGTTGGGTGGAGCGCTGCCATGTGTAGGCAATGCCAAGCCCCATGGTGGTTCCGGTGGTTTTCCGCACCAGAGGGCTGTTTTCGTTGGCCGCCCCAGCCACCGTGTCGACCCTGGCGAAGCCAAACAGGCGCCAGTCGGGTGCCAAGTTGCGCGAGAACGATGCCGCCAATCGCCAAGCGATCAGGCCATTGCTTGCGGCAAATTCCGGCCGAAGGGGGGTGGCCTCGAACTCATTGACTTCGTAGAAGGTCTGTGCGAGGCGCAGATCGGCAATGATCGCGGCCAGACTGGCGTTATAGCGCCAGCCTTCGCGCGTCTGCCGCTCAAAAACCAACTTTGGCTCGAAGGCTAGGCCTCTGTAGGCAGCAGAGTCGCGCAGGTCAAAGACGCCGCGCAGCGGCAATTCGGCACGCCAGCGGCCATTGCCAGGGCCGGTTCCCAGCTGCCACTTCAGGCGCGGGCCGAACTCGACCAGTGTGCCTAATTCGCGCATTCCACGTCGTGCCTCAATCTCTTCAGATCTGGCGCCAAAGGAACCGGCCACGCCGATGTCCAGCTCGAATGCAGAGTTTCGAATCGCGCGAATGCCAGCGGTTTCACGGTCGGCTCGAAGCAACTCGCCACGGTAGACAAATAATGGCAGGGCTAGGCTTCGGTTGACCTGCTGATCTGACCCCGGGTAAGCCTGCTGCGACACCCCGACTGTGAAGCCCCCCACCTCCCACAATGGTGCCGACGTCTCCGTTTGTGCCTGCAGAGATTGGCTAGCAGCCATCGCCATCATTGCAAATACGGCTGAAAGTTGTGGCGCGGAAAATTGGAAAGCGTGACGGTCGAGATGAAAGGCCTTCATAGCTGACAAGTTGCGCTCGGCGTCGGATTGCACATGCCACCACCTGAGGTCGGCTAAGCTGACCTGTCCTGACATTCTCGAACCAAGGTGATTTAGAGGAAGCTCCCTTTCGCCGCAGGTTCAGCTCCTGCATTTCACTAATAGATTGACCAATGAAAACCCTAGATACCGAATCTTTAGTATTTGCCTTTGTCGACATCGAAACAACCGGCTCCAATCCCGACCGTGACCGGATCACTGAAATTGGTATCAAGACGCTTGCCAATGGACAAGAAAGTGCTTGGGAGTGCCTAGTGGATCCTCAAACCTTCATTCCTCAGAACATTCAGAGATTGACTGGTATTACGCCGGACATGGTGACGGGTCAACCCAGATTCGATGAACTTGCTGTGTCAATCAAGAGAGAGCTTGAAGGAAAGATCTTTGTCGCGCACAACGCTCGGTTTGACTATGGGTTTATCAAAGCATCATTCAAACGATTGGGTATGGATTTTCGGCCAAAGGTTCTTTGTACGGTCAAACTCTCGCGACTGCTTTTCCCTCAGCAGGCCAGGCACAATTTGGACACCGTCATTGCCGCACACGGTCTGAAGATCAGTGCGCGGCACCGAGCCCTGGGCGACGCCGATTTGCTACTTCAATTTTGGCGCGTGTGTGAGAAAACTTTCGGTCAAGCGCGCTTGCTTGAGGCCGTAAATCAGTTGGTAGGATCTGCCAGCCTACCGCCCAACATCAACCAAAGCGATATCAACGCGATTCCAGACACACCGGGTTGCTATATTTTTTATGGTGAGAACAACGCCAGCCTGTACATTGGCAAGAGCCTTTCAATGCGTAGCCGCGTGATGAGCCATTTTCATAGTGCGCTCACAGTTCGCAAAGAAATGAAACTCTCCCAACAGGTCCACCACATCGATTTTATTGAGACGAGCGGCGAGTTAAGCGCTTTGATTCTGGAATCGAAATTGATCAAAGAACACATGCCTAGCATGAACGTAAAATTACGTCTATCAAAGGATTTGTGCGCATGGCAATTGAGAAAAGACGGTGGCGGCCTGCAAAAGCCCGCACTCATTACGCACAAGCACTTACTGCCCGGCCTGCAGGATGATTTGTATGGACTTTTTTATAACAAGAAAGAGGCCAGAAGCTATCTGGCTGCCGTCGCGAAAAAATATCAATTGTGTGAAGCCTTGCTAGGCTTGGAAAAGGTGGACGAAGGAAAACCTTGCTTTGGCTACCAAGTCAAACGTTGCCAGGGGGCTTGCATTGGAAAAGTGTCTTTGGAAATGCATAATCTGCAACTACAAACGGCCCTTCGGCTTTACAAAGTTCAGGCGTGGCCATTTGATGGCGCGATTGCTATTAAAGATGGGAATGGTATGGTTGTGATTGATAAATGGTGTTACTTGGGCTTTGCTAGTAATCATGAGGAGCTTTACGACTTGGCCAAATCCAGAAACTTAGACTTCGATCTCGATATTTATAAGATCGTCAAGAAGGCACTTGCTGGCTCGCACAAATCCAATGTAGTGAAGCTTTTCGGTGACGATGTAGAGTTCGCGCCCGTCAGTGAAGTTGAATAAGAAGCTTGAGAATTTCGACAATTGACCGAGTGCGTAGATCCGGAACCTCATGGCTTCGATGGGGTCCGCTGGGCTGAAGTTGTAGCGGATTCTCTTGTAAGCCTAGACGAGCGTCACTGGTACACCCCGCTCGACCGCCTTTGGGGCCTGTTTTGTTCTTCGGCCTGGATCGAGTTTGGCCGCATTCGTGTGGCTGCAAAGTCGCGAGTGCTTATCAGAATCCGTGTCGTGTGTGCGTTGGCAGACGCAGCAAAAGTAAGGCGTGACTTTTTCAGAAGCGTTTCCGGACAACAGACCCTAGGGCTTCCCCTGTGTTCCTCTCCGAATGAATAGTGTGAATATGTAGGGTAAATTTAATCGGAGTATCTCGATATGTCATTTGTGCTTCGCGACCTGTTGGCCACGGGTGCTGACGATGCCCCCGCGATTGCTGCTCCCGGGAAGTCTCAGCTAAGTTTCGGCGCATTGCGCAGCCTGATCGCGGAGACGATTTCACGGCTCAATGCCTTTGGCATCGGTCGCAACGACCGGGTTGCGATCGTGCTGCCCAATGGTCCAGAGATGGCAACTTGCTTTATGGCTTGTGCCAGCGGCGTGACCAGCGCACCGCT
>RFPW01000170.1 GCA_009925965.1 Betaproteobacteria bacterium | reverse complement strand
GTCGCCGCGCAACACATTGTGGCTGTGCTCCAGAAGGGTTGGGTGATAGCCGATCGGGTGCTCAAACCCGCGCTCGTGACGGTCTCCAGCGGCCCCGCCGGGCAGGCTTGAAACCTGCCGGCTTTGTCCCCATCTAAACCGCATCCAGTCAATTACTTCAAGAGAACCAAATCATGGCCAAGATCATCGGCATCGACCTCGGCACCACCAACTCCTGCGTCGCCATCATGGAAGGCGGTCAGCCGCGCGTGATCGAAAACGCCGAGGGAGCCCGCACCACGCCGTCCATCGTTGCGTACATGGAGGACGGCGAGATCCTAGTGGGCGCGCCCGCCAAGCGGCAGGCTGTGACCAACCCAACCAACACGCTGTTTGCCGTGAAGCGTTTGATCGGCCGTAAGTTTGGCGAAAAAGAAGTGCAGAAGGACATCAATCTGATGCCTTACGCGATCATCAAAGCCGACAACGGTGACGCCTGGGTCGAGTCACGTGGTCGCAAGCTGGCGCCCCCGCAGGTGTCGGCCGAAGTGCTGCGCAAAATGAAAAAGACCGCTGAGGACTACCTTGGGGAAGACGTCACCGAAGCGGTGATCACGGTTCCCGCTTACTTCAACGATGCCCAGCGTCAGGCCACTAAAGACGCCGGTCGGATCGCAGGGCTCGAAGTCAAGCGCATCATCAACGAACCGACCGCCGCCGCGCTGGCGTTCGGCCTTGACAAGCAATCCAAGCATGACCGCAAGATTGCTGTGTTCGACCTCGGTGGCGGCACCTTTGATATTTCGATCATCGAGATTGCTGACGTGGATGGCGAGAAGCAGTTTGAAGTGCTCTCCACCAACGGCGACACCTTCCTGGGCGGTGAAGACTTCGATCAGCGCTTGATCGAGCACATTATCGGTGAATTCAAGAAAGAGTCCGGTGTCGATCTGGCACGCGATGTGTTGGCGCTGCCGGGCCAAACTCGAGGCGCTCGTCGATGAACTGATTCAGCGCACGATCGAACCCTGCCGGATTGCGATCAAAGACGCGGGCGTCAAAGTCGGCGACATTGAGGACGTCATTTTGGTCGGCGGTATGACCCGGATGCCCAAGGTCCAGGAGAAGGTCAAAGAGTTCTTTGGCAAAGAGCCACGCAAGGACGTCAACCCCGATGAGGCGGTCGCGGTCGGCGCCGCGATTCAAGGTTCGGTGTTGTCCGGCGAGCGCAAGGATGTACTCTTGCTCGACGTCACGCCACTGTCCCTAGGGATCGAAACCCTCGGCGGCGTGATGACCAAAATGATCAACAAAAACACGACGATCCCGACCAAGTACGCCCAGGTGTTCTCAACCGCGGACGATAACCAGCCCGCCGTCACGATCAAGGTTTTTCAGGGCGAGCGCGAAATCGCTGCTGGCAATAAGTTGCTCGGTGAATTCAACCTCGAGGGCATTCCCCAGGCCCCGCGCGGTACGCCCCAGATCGAGGTGACGTTTGATATCGATGCCAATGGCATCCTGCACGTGTCGGCCAAGGACAAAGCGAGCGGCAAAGAAAATAAGGTCACGATCAAGGCCAACTCGGGCCTCAACGAGGCCGAAATTGAGCGCATGGTCAAAGACGCCGAGGCCAATGCCGAAGAAGATCGTCGCATTGCCGAGGTAGCCCAGGCCCGCAATCAAGCCGATGCCATGGTCCACCAGGTTCGCAAGAGCCTGACCGAGCATGCCGACAAGATTGATGCAGCCGAAAAGACCAAGATTGAAGAGGCTATCAAGGAAACTGAAGCGGCGATCCAGTCCGACGATAAGGCCCGGATCGAGGCCGCCTCCGAGGCACTGATGACTGCCTCACAGAAGATTGGTGTCTGCAGCGTTTAACCTGACCGGTCGTCTCGACCGGTCAACATGAGTGAATAAGCACCGATGGCGAAACGGGATTTCTATGAGGTGCTCGGCCTCGCGAAAAACGCCTCTGACGAAGAGATCAAGAAGTCGTATCGCAAACTGGCGATGAAATACCATCCGGATCGCAATCCGGATAGTAAAGAAGCCGAAGGCAAGTTCAAAGAGGTCAAAGAAGCCTACGAAATGCTCTCCGACGAGCAAAAGCGGGCCGCGTATGACCGCTACGGCCATGCTGGTGTTGACCCCAACATGGGCGGGGGCCCCGGCGGTCCTGGCGCTGGCGGCTTCGCCGACGTTTTTGGCGATATTTTTGGCGACATCTTTGGGCAGGCGGGCGCCCGTGGTGCCGGCGGTGGGCGTTCCAACGTGTATCGCGGATCTGATCTGCGCTACACCATGGAAATCTCCCTCGAACAGGCCGCTAATGGGCACGAGGCCCAGATTCGTGTGCCGAGCTGGGAAGCTTGTGAGACCTGCAAGGGTACTGGCGCCAAGCCGGGCACGAAGCCGCAACCCTGTCGGCCGTGCGGCGGGGGCGGAACCGTTCGCGTCCAGCAGGGGTTCTTTTCAATTCAGCAAACCTGCCCGCATTGTCATGGCTCAGGCCGAATCATTCCCGATCCTTGTACGGCTTGTGAAGGCGTTGGCCGGACCCGGAAAAACAAAACACTCGAGGTCAAGATCCCCGCGGGCATCGATGAAGGGATGCGAATCCGATCCAGCGGCAACGGCGAGCCGGGTGTCAATGGCGGGCCATCGGGCGACCTGTTCGTTGAAATCAAGATCAAGCCGCACGGGGTATTCCAGCGAGACGGGGACGACCTGCACTGTGAGATTCCAATTCAGTTCACCACAGCCGCATTGGGGGGCAAGATCGAAGTACCTACTCTGGCCGGTAGAGCTGAAATGGATGTGCCCGAAGGAACGCAGTCGGGCAAGACCTTCCGCTTGCGCGGCAAGGGTATTAAGGGGATACGCTCCAGCTACCCGGGCGACCTTTACTGCCACCTCGCCGTTGAGACACCGGTCAAGCTGACCGAAAAACAGAAGGTCTTGTTGCGTGAACTCGAACAATCGCTCAAGGATGTTCGCCACAATCCCGCTGCAAAGTCCTTTATGGATCGCGTAAAAGATTTTTTCCAATGACGAGCTGACGGTGCACCCGACGTTGCCCCCCGCGCTCAACGCATCGAGGAGAGTGCTTGATGGGCGCGTCGGGCCGCTCACTGTCTATGTGGCAGGAGATGGTCCGCCTCTCGTTTTGATTCACAGCATGAATGCCGCGGCCTCGGCTTACGAGATCAAGCCGATCTTCGAGGCCATGCAAAGCGATCGGCAGGTCTGGGCACCCGATCTTCCAGGATTCGGACTCTCTGATCGTACCGATCGTCATTATGACCGGGCGATGTTCGTGGATGCGATCGAATCGGTCCTCGACGCAAGCTATGAATCGACAGGGGAGCGTGCGGTTGACGTCCTGGCGCTCTCGCTGTCAGCCGAGTTTGTCGCCCGTTTGGCCCTTCGTCGCCCCGAATGTTTTCGTAGCTTGACCCTGGTCAATCCGACCGGGTTCAATGCGCGCGCGGCCCGGAACGCCGCTGCGGCCTCGGCCCCGGCTTCGGCCTCGGCTTCGGCTTCGGCTTCGGCGACAGATCACGGCCGTGGGGCCGGAGCTGGGGACTGGACTAAGGATTGGGGCGACACGTTCGAAGTGCCCGGTCTGCATGCGTTTTTATCTTGCCGCCTCTGGACTCGAGGGCTTTTTGAGGCACTCACTTCACGGCCCAGCATCCAGTTTTTTTTGCGCGGGACGTTCGGGGCCACGGCAGTTGATCCTGGCTTGATGGACTACGCCTGGGTGGCTTCACATCAACCGGGCGCCCGCTTCGCGCCACTCGCCTTTGTCTGCGGGCGATTGTTCAGTCGCGACGTGGTTGCCATGTATCAAGCGCTGAAACTGCCGGTCTGGATGCCGCATGGGGTTCGCGGCGACTTTCGAGATTTCTCCGGGGCCGACTGGGCGCGGGCGAAGCCGAACTGGACGGTGGAGTCATTTGCCACCGGAGCCTTTCCCCATTTTGAGGATCCGTTGGGGTTTGCCTCCGCGTACCGCCGGTTCCTGAACGGTGGGCCGCATCTGTCGGCAGGATCGGGACCATAGTGTAAACCTGAGTTGACATTCTTTAATGTCAACACCAAACTGCCGGGATGAATCGTCCCGCGCTCTCCACAGTCACCGAACTGCTGAAGCCCATCACTTGGTTTCCGCCGATGTGGGCGTTCGCGTGTGGTGTCGTGGCCTCCGGGGTGTCCACTGCCGACCGTTGGCTAGTGATCGGGTTGGGAGTTTTGCTGGCTGGACCGCTCGTTTGTGCGACCAGTCAGGCAGTCAACGATTGGTTCGATCGGCATGTCGACGCGATTAATGAACCCAATCGTCCGATCCCGTCGGGCCGCATGCCCGGCCAGTGGGGCCTCTACATTGCGGTCGGCTGGACTGTAATTTCGCTGTTGGTGGCGGGTGCGCTTGGGCGCTGGGGATTCGGCGCCGCCATTGCTGGACTCATGCTGGCTTGGGCTTATAGCGCGCCCCCGGTTCGACTGAAAGAGAACGGCTGGTTTGGCAATGCAGCCTGCGGGCTTTGCTACGAAGGGCTTGCCTGGATCACTGGGGCAGCGGTGATGGCGGGCGGTGCGACGCCGGACGGGCGCTCGATCAGTCTGGCCTTGCTGTACAGCCTGGGCGCCCACGGGATCATGACCCTGAACGACTTCAAAGCTGTCGAGGGTGATCGGGTCATGGGCGTTGAATCCCTGCCGGTGCAACTTGGCATCGACGGCGCGGCTCATTCGGCCTGCTGGACGATGGCGTTGCCACAGCTCGGTGTCATCGCGCTACTCGTCATGTGGGGGCGGCCATGGCACGCATGTTCGGTTGGGGGGCTGCTGGCCGCTCAGGCGGCCTTGATGCGCTGGTTTGTCGGCGCACCCACGAAGCGAGCGTTGCCCTACAGCGGCTTTGGCGTCCCGTTGTTCGTGGCCGGGATGATGGTGAGCGCCTTTGCCCTTCGTTCAATCGTC
>RFPW01000169.1 GCA_009925965.1 Betaproteobacteria bacterium | reverse complement strand
CGGAATTTCGATTTCCGAGTTCACGTTGGCCATCGCCATTCAAAACCTGTCGTGGGGGGTTTTGCAACCGTTTGTTGGTGCTTGGGCCGGTAAATACGGGTACCGGCACCTGATGATGTCTGGATCAGTGCTCTATGTTGTTGGGTTGGTCCTGCTTGCGTCCGCCCATGGCTTCCTTGCAGTTCTGATCGGCGCAGGTTTTTTGATCGGCCTGTCCCTGTCCTGCACCGGTTCGGCCATGGCGATGGCCGTTGCCACCCGCTGCGTCACCCCAGAGATGCGAAGCGCGATCCTCGGTGTTGTGACCGCTGCTGGCTCTATTGGTGCACTGATTGCTGCCCCGATTGGACAATCCCTGTCGCAGGATTTCGGCTGGCGTTTCGGCGTCCTTGGATTTGTCGCACTGAGCGTATTTCTGATACCCGCGTCCTGGTATGGATCCAAGATTGACGCGATTGCGCTCCCGCCGAATAACCCCTTTGACAATAAAAAACCAGGCACCGTCGCGCTGCAGGCCCTCAAACACCCACCGTTTGCGGTGATGACGCTGGCTTATCTTGTTTGCGGAATGCAACTCGTCTTTTTAACCACCCACCTGCCCACCTATCTGGAAATCTGCGGGCTTGATCCCATGCTGAGTGCGAAAGCACTTGGCGTGATTGGTGGGTTTAATGCGATGGGCAGCCTCTTCTTCGGATGGGCTGGGGGTCGGTACAACAAAATGCTCTTGCTGGGCATGATTTACATCCTGCGCTCCATCGGGTTAGCCGTCTATTTTTATAGCGCCCCAACCCCGGATACCACCCTGATATTTGCCGCCTATATCGGATTTTTGTGGCTTGGCGTCGCGCCCCTCGTCTCTGGTTCAATCAGTGAAACGTTTGGGCTTCGTTGGCAAGCCATGCTCAGCGGGATAGCGTTCATGAGCCATCAACTGGGCAGTTTCCTGGGCGCCTTTGGCGGCGGCGTCATTTACGATGCACTCGGTTCTTACAACCTTGCACTTCAGATCGGCGTGATCGTTGGCCTGATCGCTGGCGTGGTCCAGTGCACCTTTGCCGTCGCCTGGCCCAAAGACCCGCCACTCATTCTCAGCACCATTACTTGAAGTGATGGACTCCCGGGAGCGCCCAGCGATCGCCGCCGTGTTCATCGGCAATTTTGTCGTGGGCTGCGGTGTGCTAGTCGTTCCGGGCATGCTTGATCTACTGGCCCGCGATCTCGAGATTTCGGTGCCAAAGGCCGGCGCGCTGCTGAGTCTGGCGGCCTTAACGATGTGCGTCGGTGCGCCGCTGCTGGCCGCAGTCACCTCGAGGGTCGATCGCAGGCGACTGCTGGTGCTGTCCCTGCTGCTACTGGCGTTGGGACATCTGGCCTGCGCCTTGGCGCCGGATTTCGCGACGCTGATGTGGATCCGACCGGTCTCGGTGCTCGGGGCTGCTGTTTTCACGCCCCAGGCCGCGGCAACGCTGTCGCTGATGGTCGCTCCTGCACAGCGCTCGATGGCAGTCACCAGCGCCTTTGTCGGTTGGTCTCTTGCCTCGGTCCTCGGCATGCCGATCGGCAATCTGCTGGCCGATGCCTTGAGCTGGCGCGCGAGCTTCGCGGTGGTGGCCGCCCTGGGCCTGGTGTCGGCACTAATCGTCTGGCGAGTCATTCCATCAGGGTTGAACGTGGCGCCCTTGTCGCTGAAGTCCTGGGGTGATGTTCTGGGCAGTGCCCGGCTGCGTTGGATCCTGCTGGCCACGATGGTCTGGTGCATGGGGCACTTTGCCGTCTTGGGCTACATCACTGCGGCTTTGAGGGAGGGTGTGGGGGCGTCGCCCGCGATGCAGGCGGTCCTGATGGCCCTGATGGGCATCAGCGGGCTGATCGGCAACGTTGCGCTGTCGCGTTGGGTCACGCGTATCGGCGCCGATCGGGGCGCACGCATGTCGCTGAGTTTCATCTGTGTGGGGCTCGCACTCTGGATCCTTGCGTTTTCCTGGCTACAAGCCCTCTGGGCCGTGGCGCTGGCCATGACCATCTGGGGCTTGGGCAATTTTGCGTTCAATTCGTCGCAACAGGCCCGATTGGCCCAATCTGCCCCAACGCTTGCTTCGGCCTCGATCGCCTTGAACTCCTCCAGTCTTTATGCTGGCCAGGCCATGGGCGCCGCCTTGGGAGCGCCCTTGGTGGTCACACTGGGATATAACGCCTTGGGGCCGACTGCGTTGATCATCATGGCTGTAGCGATGCTGCTTTCCTGGTTGGCGGATCGCCAAGGAACGCCATCAGGCGCCGTTTGAACCTCTTCAAACCCACCCCTGACGCCATACCCCTTGATTGCACAGGTCATGCCAATCAATTAGACGAACCTCTTTGGAGTAGACGGCTTCGATTTCAATCCATTGAATTATCTCTCCGGGTAGCTCCGGCTGTATCACTTTCGAAACCAGGAAATGCTTGTCTTTCTGAACGGGTTTAACCGCAGTCCATTTTGACAACAATAATTTTTTGGGACTGATACGGTTCATTCAAAGGCTCTTCAATCGATTTGTTTTTCGAGACTTTTCATAAAAATGATGAGGTTTATTCTCGAGCCACCTCACGAACGTCGAGATCTCAGGATGCATCAGAAGTCGCTCGACCGAGTTGTACTCCCGGGCAAGTTCCGTTTCAGATAAGGATGCATGGATCTTCTTATGACAGTTACGATGCAACAGAACGGTCTCCGTGCCGCCCTTGGATCGTGGAATGAGATGGTGGGCTTCCTGTTCTGACTTGGGCAGCGACCGCGCGCAGAGGCAGCAGATTATTGCGAGCGGCGGCGCCCGGAACTCCCTGGCTTCTGACATTAGCCGACGAATACGACCCATCTCTGCCCCATCAACCGAATGTAAAACGCTTCAGGCGGAACCTGCTACTTGCCGGTCAACGGTAATATGGCTGACATAAACGCGTCAATTCCGGCCTACCTTGTCAAGTCCTCCAGTGACATCCACATCTTCACCCCTGCCGCGACCAGAGTTTGATCAGTTTTACAAGCATACTGAACTCACCTCCCTGCTAAAGGGATTTGCCGAGGCTAGGCCAGATTTACTGGAATTACGTGAACTGGGCCGCAGCCATGAGGGCCGACCGATCTGGCTATTGGTCATTACCCGAAAGTCCACTGGCATTGACGACGACAAACCCGCCTTCTGGGTCGACGGCAATATCCACGCTGCTGAACTTACTGCCAGCACGGCTTGCCTGTATTGGCTCGATCAGTTGGTGCGGCAGGACGGCAAGGACGCCCAGGTCACTGAACTGCTCAGTACCAGGGTCATTTATCTGGTTCCGCGACTGAACCCCGATGGCGCGGAACTCGCGATGGCCGAACGGCCACGACATATTCGTTCGTCGACCCGTCGCTATCCATGGGACGAAGCCCCTGTTGATGGGCTCACCGTCGAGGATATGGATGGCGACGGTCGGATCCTGATGATGCGTATCCAGGATCCCCATGGCGGCTGGAAAGTGAACGCTGAGGAACCAAGATTACTGACGCCAAGGCTGCCAGGCGAATTTGGTGGCGTCTATTACCGTGTCATTCCGGAAGGCAGCCTGCAGCACTTCGACGGCATCACGATCAAACCCAATCCGGATGTCGAAGGGCTGGATCTGAACCGGAATTTCCCCGCACATTGGCGCCAGGAATTTGAACAACTCGGCGCTGGACCTTATCCCACCAGCGAACCTGAAGTCCGGGCGATGGTTGACTTCATTGTGAAGCACCCGAATATCGGTGCAGCTGTCAGCTTTCACACGCATTCCGGGGTCATTCTGCGGCCCATGGGCACCCAGAGCGACACCGACATGACGCCAGAGGATTTGTGGATGTACAAACGCCTCTCCGACATTGGCAGCAAACTCACGGGTTACCCAGCGGTCAGTAGTTTTCACGATTTTAAATACCATCCCAAAGAGATCATCACCGGGACGCAGGATTGGGTCTATGAACATCTGGGCGCCTTGTTCTGGACGGTGGAAATCTGGGCGCCCAACAAAGAAGCCGGAATCACGGATTACGACTGGATCCACTGGTACCGGGACCACCCTCCTGAAGACGATATCAAGTTGCTGAAATGGAGCGACGAGCAGTGCGGCGGACAGGCTCATGTTGACTGGTACCCCTTTGTCCATCCGGATCTTGGTGCCGTTGAATTGGGCGGCTGGGATCGGATGAATTTTTGGCGCAACCCGCCGCCGCACTTGCGCGAGCGTGAGGCAGCGCGATTCCCGGCCTGGCTCAACAGCATCGGGTTGACCCTGCCCAAGCTGGAACTTCTGAGCGCCAGCGCAGAACCCCTGGGAGAAAACCGTTGGCGGATCAAAATGGCCGTTAGCAACGCCGGTTATCTTCCGAGTTATGTAACCAAGCGTGCCATCGATCGGAAGACCGCCCGGCCGTGCATTTTTGAACTGACGTTACCGAAAGGTGCCGAGTTGCTCATGGGCAAATTGCGTGTCGAGGGTCCGCAGCTTGAAGGCCATGCGCCACCGAATTCCATGCAGGCTTTCCTGCCGAACAAGACGCTGACGGGTGATCGAGCCATGAGCGAGTGGATCATTCGGGCGCCTGCGGGTTCGGTCGTGTCACTCAGTGCGCGCGCAGGACGAGCGGGAAGAGTCAGAACGACCTTGGACCTGTGAGTGAACCCCATGAACGCATGTCTGCCCTGTTTTCGACGAACCTCCATGGGTCGGCTCGTTGGTCTTGCCCTTGTTTTATCCAGTCTTGTGGCGTCGGCGATCGCACAGACAGTGCAATTACAAGCCCCACCGTCGACTGATCTCTACACCGCGCGGGATGTAGGCCTTGCTCAGCAGGGGATGGCAACGGCGCTCAAAAGCGATCTGGCCTACGAACTCGTCGCAAGTCTCACGACCGAGGTCGGTCCGAGGCCCGCTGGTTCCGAAGCCGACCCGAAGGCCGTCGCGTGGGCAGAAGCCCGCTT
>RFPW01000168.1 GCA_009925965.1 Betaproteobacteria bacterium | reverse complement strand
TCAAGGATCTGAAGTCCGCCAACCTCTCAAGCAGTTGGCAAGAAGATGCCAAGAAAAAGCAGGCTCTGAAGACCCGTGGGGCTCCGGGGGGTACGACGGGTTGGCGTGGTCCTCGAAGTGGTGGCCGTGCGGGCGGTCGGGGTGGTGATCGGGATCAGCGTGGGGATATCGAAGCCGTACCAGCCGAGCAGATCGTTCGCGAAATTCATATTGCTGAAACGATCACCGTGGCCGACCTCGCCCACAAGATGTCGGTCAAGGCGGCTGAGGTCATCAAGCACTTGATGAAGTTAGGCCAGATGGTCACGATCAATCAGGTGCTCGATCAAGAAACTGCAATGATTCTGGTCGAAGAGATGGGTCACAAGGCCTTTGCGGCCAAGCTCGATGACCCTGAAACCTTCCTCGAAGAATCGGCCACTGCGGCCACTGCGGTCGATGTGGTGGATCTACCGCGGCCTCCGGTGGTGACCGTGATGGGCCACGTCGACCACGGTAAAACGTCGCTACTTGATTCGATCCGCCGCGCCAAAGTGGCGGCTGGTGAGGCCGGCGGCATTACGCAGCACATCGGGGCTTATCACGTGGAGACCCCGCGTGGAGTCATAACCTTCCTGGATACGCCGGGTCACGAGGCGTTTACGGCCATGCGTGCGCGGGGCGCCAAGGCAACCGATATCGTGATTCTGGTGGTGGCGGCCGATGATGGCGTCATGCCGCAAACGATTGAGGCGATCAACCACGCGAAAGCGGCCGGTGTGCCGATCGTTGTCGCGATGAACAAGATCGATAAATCAGAGGCAAACCCTGAGCGCTTGAAGCAGGAACTGGTGGGCCATGAGGTGGTTCCCGAAGAGTATGGCGGTGATGCACCCTTCATTGCGGTTTCGGCAAAGACTGGCCAGGGGATTGATGAGCTGCTTGAGAACGTCTTACTGCAGGCCGAGATTCTCGAGTTGCACGCGCCGCGTGAAACCCCTGCCAAGGGACTGGTCATCGAAGCGCGCCTGGATAAAGGGCGTGGTCCGGTTGCTACGGTGTTGGTGCAAAGCGGTACCTTGCGTCGGGGCGATGTCGTGTTGGCAGGCTCCGCATATGGCCGTGTGCGCGCCATGCTCGATGAAAACGGCAAGCCGATTCAGGAAGCGGGTCCGTCCATTCCAGTCGAGATTCAAGGCCTGGCCGAGGTGCCGTTGGCCGGTGAAGAGGTCATCGTGCTTGCGGACGAACGCAAGGCTCGCGAGATCGCGTTGTTCCGGCAAGGCAAGTTCCGCGACGTCAAGCTGGCCAAACAGCAGGCGGCCAAGCTCGAGAATATGTTTGACCAGCTGGGCGAGGGCGTGCAGACGCTGGCGCTCATCATCAAGTCCGACGTGCAAGGTTCGCAAGAGGCGCTGGTGCACGCAATGCTCAAGCTCTCGACTGACGAGGTGAAAGTGCAGGTGGTGCATGCCGCGGTCGGCGCCATTACCGAGAGCGACGTCAACCTGGCGCTGGCTTCGCGGTCATCCTGGGCTTTAACGTGCGGGCCGATTTGCAGGCGCGCAAGGTGGCCGAGGGGCAGGGCGTTGATATCCGTTATTACGGCGTGATTTACGACGCGGTCGATGAGGTCAAGACCGCGATGACGGGGCTGCTGGCACCTGAGAAGCGCGAGGAGACGATCGGCTTGGTCGAGATTCGTCAGGTCTTCCCCGTATCAAAAGTCGGCAACATCGCGGGTTGTATGGTGCTCGAGGGGATCGTTCGCAGAAATGCAAGGGTTCGCCTCCTGCGCAGCGGAGTGGTGGTCTGGACGGGCGAGCTCGATTCGCTCAAGCGCTTCAAAGACGACGTTCGCGAAGTCAAAGAGGCCTTCGAGTGCGGTCTGATGCTCAAGAACCAGAACGATATCCAGGTCGGTGACCAGCTCGAAGTGTTCGAGATCAAAGAGTTCGCGCGTACTCTGTGACGGGCGATCGAATTGACGATGACTTGATACCCCGCGGAGGTGCGTGATGGCCTCGCGGGCAAAGTCTGGAGCGGTTGCAGGTGGGCGTGGTATTCGTGTTGCGGACCAGCTGCAACGTGAGCTGGCACAGCAGATTCAGTTCGAGGTCAAAGACCCTCGTATCGGTCTGGTGACTCTCACGGGCGTTGATCTCACGCCCGACTATGCGGTCGCGACCGTGTGGTTTACGGTCTTTCCGAGTGACGACGAGACCATTGCCCGTACCGAGGAAGGCCTCAAGCGCGCCGCTACTTTTTTGCGCGGCCGCGTCGGTCGCGCCCTGCGTATTCACACTTCACCCGAACTTCGGTTCACCCTCGATCGCTCGGTCGAACGAGGGCTGGCGATGTCGCGTCTGATCGATGAAGCGAATCAGCAACGCGGCGAGGACGAGACGGCTCCAAGCGATGGCGCGTGATCGGATCGACGGGGTCCTCGTGCTGGATAAGCCCGTTGGACCTTCATCAGCGCAGGCACTAGGCCGCACCCGCTGGTTGATGGGCGCCGCGAAGGCGGGGCATGGCGGCACACTCGACCCCTTGGCGAGTGGTTTGCTGCCGGTCTTGTTCGGTGAAGCGACCAAATTTTCGGACGATCTGCTGCGTGCTGATAAAACGTATGAAGCGTGTGTGCGTCTCGGAATTTGTACGACCACCGCAGACGCCGAAGGTGAATGGCTGACTGTGGAATCCGTCCCACAGGACGAGGCCTTGATCCGGCGCGCGTCGGCCGAATTTGTGGGTTCGATTATTCAGGTCCCACCGGCCTATTCAGCCATCAAAAAAGACGGCCGACCGCTCTACGAATATGCCCGCGCCGGCATTGCGGTCGAAGTGCCATCGCGCGAGGTGCAGATCCACGCACTCGACGTGCTGCGCATTGAACTCAGCGATGAGGGGATGATCCGTGATGTCTGGATTCGCGTCGATTGTTCTAAGGGAACGTACATTCGAACGCTCGCCGCTGATCTGGGTAGCCGCCTCGGTTGTGGCGGTCATCTGGCCGCATTGCGCCGCACGCGGGTGGGCGACCTGACCATTGAAAAATCCATCAGCCTCGATGGATTGGAAGCTCTGGCGGACCGCGCCGAGCGGCGCGCGTGTCTTGCACCCGTCGATTCGCTCTTGAGTTCGGTCCACCGCATCGATCTGGATTCGATGAATGCCGAACGTTTTTGCCACGGTCAGCTCGTTCCGATACCGACCGACATTCAATTGCAATCCGAATCGACGACAATCCCGAGGTTGCGGATCTATGGGGGCAATCGCCTGCTGGGTCTTGCAGTGCCGCAGGCAGGAATGCTCAAGCCGCTGCGTCTCATGTCGACCGCTCCCTCGCCGACTCCTCACTGAACCACTCCTCACTGACCCACTCCTCACCGATCGAATTTAATCGCCCTCTTATGAACGCACCCATTCGAAATATTGCAATCATTGCGCACGTTGACCACGGCAAGACCACCCTGGTTGACCAGCTATTACGCCAGTCCGGCACCTTCCGTGCCAATCAGGCAGTTGTCGAACGGGTGATGGACTCGAACGATCTCGAGAAAGAACGCGGGATCACCATCCTTGCAAAAAATTGTGCGATCGAAGTCGATGGCACCCGGATCAATATCGTTGACACCCCGGGACACGCCGACTTTGGTGGCGAGGTCGAACGCGCACTGTCGATGGTTGACTCTGTGCTGCTAGTCGTCGACGCCGTCGATGGTCCCATGCCTCAAACACGATTTGTGACCCGCAAGGCCCTCGCACTCGGCCTGCGTCCGATCGTGGTGGTGAACAAGATTGACCGTCCCGGCGCCCGTGCCCATTGGGTGATCGATCAAGTGTTTGATCTGTTCGATAAGTTAGGTGCAACCAGCGAACAGATGGACTTCCCGATCATCTACTGTTCGGCGTTGGCTGGATTTGCGGTCAAAGAACTCGAAGAAATGGACGCGCTGCCGCGTGGTGAGAACGGCATGCCGCAGGGCACCATGCGTGCGCTCTATGACGCGATCCTGGCGTTCGTGCCAGAGCGCAAAGACGATGTCGAAGCGCCACTTCAGTTACAAATCTTGTCACTGGACTGGTCGAGTTATGTCGGTCGAATCGGCGTCGGGCGTGTAAACCGCGGCAAGATCCGCGCGGGTCAATCGGTGTCGGTGGTCCACGGCCCGGGCGCCAAGCCTGTGAACGGCAAAATCAACCAGGTGCTGCGTTACAAAGGGTTGGAACGGATCCCGATGGATGAAGCGCTTGCGGGTGATATCTGCGCCGTGACCGGGATCGACACGATCGATATTGGGACCACCATCTGCGCGCTCGACACGCCCGAAGGCCTGACCCTTCTGAAGGTCGACGAGCCGACCCTGACGATGGAATTCATGGTGAACTCGAGCCCGCTGGCTGGGCGTGAGGGTAAGTATGTGACGAGCCGGCAGATTCGCGATCGGCTTGAGCGCGAGCTACAGCACAACGTGGCGCTACGGGTCGAGTTCCCCAGCGATAGCGACACCTTTGTAGTGTCCGGGCGCGGTGAGCTGCACCTGACGATTCTTCTCGAGAACATGCGCCGTGAAGGGTACGAGCTTGCGGTATCTCGGCCCAAGCCAAAAGTGCGCGTCAACCCCGAGACCGGCGAGCGCGAAGAACCGTTCGAAAATCTGGTCATGGACGTGGAAGAGCAGAATCAGGGGTCCGTCATGGAATACCTGGGTACCCGGCGCGCCGAGATGGTCAATATGGAGCCCGATGGCAAAGGCCGCGTGCGTCTCGACTATCGCGTGCCCGCTCGCGGTTTGATCGGCTTTCATAGTGAGTTTTTGAACCTCACTCGCGGCACCGGCATCATGAGCCATGTCTTTGATGATTACGGCTCTTTTGCAGGCCCGATCGAAGACCGCCGAAATGGTGTGTTGATCAGTCAGGACGACGGCGAGGCTGTGGCCTACGCGCTTTGGAAGCTTGACGATCGTGGTCGGATGTTTGTTTCAGTAGGCGACGTCCTTTACGAAGGCATGATCATTGGTATC
>RFPW01000167.1 GCA_009925965.1 Betaproteobacteria bacterium | reverse complement strand
GTGTTGTCGCCGGCCTTCATGCAGTTGCACAAAGAGCTGCCGCCGCTGGTCGTACTGCTTGATATATCCGGTTCGATGGAACGCTATGCAAGGCTGTTTTTGCATTACGTGCACGGTCTCACCCGACGCCATTTACGGGTTCAGACCTTTACCTTTGGGACACGGCTGACCAATATCACGCGTTGCCTGCGCTCACGCGATCCGGATGTCGCGATGAGTTTGGCTGATCAGCAGGTTGATGACTGGAAGGGTGGGACCCGGATTGGACCTTGCCTGGAGGAATTCAACCGGCATTGGGCGCGTCGGGTACTCGGCCAAAACGCAGCGGTGCTGCTGGTCACAGACGGACTCGATCGCGATGGCGAAGGGCAGTTGACGGCGGCGGCCGAACACTTGCA
Organism: Betaproteobacteria bacterium; assembly: GCA_009925965.1. GTDB lineage: Bacteria > Pseudomonadota > Gammaproteobacteria > Burkholderiales > Burkholderiaceae_E > RFPW01. Next base: position 4,676 of record RFPW01000167.1, on the reverse strand, counting down.
CCGGATGGCGCATCAAATTGTATGGCTCAATCCATTGTTGCGATTTGAAGGCTTCGAGCCCAGGGCCGCTGGGGTTCGGGCGCTGATGCCCCATGTGGATCGTTTTTTGCCAGTGCACAATTTAGCCAGTCTGGCTGACCTGGGACGAGCGCTTCGAGCGCCGGCGTTGCGGCCGTCGCAAACCCGGTCCGCCGGTTGACCTGAATATTGATTCGAAAGGAAACGATGGCGATGGACAGTCTTGATCTGCAAGTGCTCGCGCAAGCGCGCGATTGGCTCAATGAAGGGCACTCGGTTTGGTTGGTGACGGTCATCGAAACCTGGGGCTCGGCGCCCCGTCCACCTGGGGCGCTGTTGGCGCTGCGCAATGATGGCTTGGTCGTGGGCTCGGTCAGCGGGGGTTGTGTCGAAGATGATTTGATTGAGCGGGTGCGTGTGGGTGAGCGCGTAGATCGCCCTTCGCTTGTGAACTACGGCGTCACCAAGGAGGAGGCCGCGCGATTCGGTTTGCCGTGTGGAGGCAACCTGCGTTTAGTGCAGGAACCCTTGCGGGCCAGTGGCTGGATTGATGAAGTGTTGGCCCGCACCGAACGACATGAACTCGTCGCGCGTTGCCTTGACCTCGAAACCGGCGACGTAATCGTCCAGGCCGCGCATCGGGATGACGCCTTTGCTTTTGATGGGCAGACTATGCGCGCCTTGTTTGGGCCTCGATGGCGCCTCTTGATGATCGGGGCGGGGCAACTTTCGCGAGCTGTTGCACCGATTGCGATGGCGCTCGATTTTGACGTGATCTGCTGTGACCCTCGCGAGGAGTACCACATGACCTGGGACGTGCCCGGTACGACCTTCAGCAACGCGATGCCGGACGATCTGGCCATTGATCTGGTTCTAGACCCGCACTGTGCCGTGATCGCGCTGACCCATGATCCGAAGTTAGATGATATGACCTTGATGGAAGCGCTCAAATCGCCAGCGTTTTATATTGGCGCACTGGGCTCGCGGGGTAATACTCAAAAGCGTAAAGAGCGTCTGAAAGAGTTCGATTTGACCGATGCCCAGATTGATCGACTGCACGGCCCGATCGGTCTGGATCTCGGTAGCAAAACGCCCGCTGAAATCGCGGTTTCGATCGTGGCCGAAATCATTGCGGTACGTAACGGCGTCGCGTTGGCCCAGAAAAAAACGGGCTCATCGGTCCCTGGCGTCAAACACTAGGGCGATGCGGTTCAAATGTCCTGTGGTGAGCTAGACCATGATCTTGATCATGGGTGCAGGGTCTGTCGGCTGCTTTCTGGGCGGGCTCCTGCAAGCGTCCGGTCAGTCGGTCGTGTACGTCGGTCGCCCCAAGGTGCTTGATGCGTTGGCGAGCCACGGTCTGACCTTGACCGATCTGGATGGCCGCCAGAACATCATCGCCGCCCGCGATTTGCGGCTCTTCTCAGACCTGCCATCGGCGCTGGGTTCGGTCGGTGACCAGTCGTCGGTGGAGCCCCCCGTCGTGACTTTCCTCTGTGTGAAAGCCGGGGCGACGCTTGCGGCGGCCAAGATCCTGGAGTCGTCGCTGCCTCCCGGCAGCGTGGTGGTCTCGATGCAAAACGGCATCGGCCAGGCCGCGCTGGCTCAGACCGTTGCCCCTTCCTTATGTTTTCTGGATGGAATGGTCTCGTTCAACATCGCCCATCTTGGCGAGGGGCGGTATCACCGTGGGACCGCGGGATTCTTGGCTGCGGCGGATCATCCGGCGCTACGGCCAGTTGCCGACGCGTTTCGGGCGCAGAAACTTAAGCTGCGGTTGGTGGCCGACATGCGCCCGATTCAGTGGGGCAAGTTGCTGCTCAATCTGAACAATCCAGTGAATGCCTTATCGGGGAGGCCGCTTCGAGACGAACTCATGCAAGCGGGTTATCGACGCTGTCTGGCCGCACTCCAGGAGGAGGCGCTTCAGGTGTTGCGGGCCGCAGCGATCGAACCCGCGCAACTGACTGCCGTGACCCCCCAGGCATTCTTGCGGGTGCTACGCTTGCCGACTCTTTTGTTTCGCCTGGTCGCCAGGCAAGCGCTCAAGATTGACGCCAAAGCCCGTTCCAGCATGGCCGATGACCTCAGCGCCGGGCGCCCGACCGAAATCGCATGGCTCTGTGGTGAGGTCGAGCGCCTCGCGCAATCCGTTGGATTGCAAGCGCCCCTGAATGCGCGGATGCAGGCCCTGGTCGAGGCCTGGCCGCAGCGCGGGGCGCCATATTCACCGCGGCAGTTGGCTGAAGCGTTGGGGGTCTAAGCCCCCCAAACTTAGAACGACGCTGTCGCGCTTACGGTGATGCGACGCCCGATCACGTCGTAGACTCCAGGGAACGTATTGCCGAAGTTCGAGCTGGTTGGGCCAATGCCGGTTCCAATAATCGGTGGGCGCTTGTCAAACGCGTTGTTAATGGTCATGGAGAGCTTCAGGTTCTTCATGGCCTGCCATGCGCCATTCAAGTCGACGTAGTTGACCGACTTGATGGTGGAGTATTCCGGGAGGTAGGTGGTACCACCCGGCTGCTCCGAGCTGCTGCCAATGTAGCGCCAGTTGTAGCCCAGCATGTAATTGCCAACGGTCCACATCGTGCGCTGGGTGAAACGGTTCTTGGCATACGGCGTACCAACGTCGGTTCCGTAATAGCCCGCCTGTTCCAGGGTCGGAACGTTTGGAAGCGTCTTGACGTCGGCTTTCTGCAGATGACTGAGTTGCAGGCCAAAGTCAATGCGGCCCAGCTGCGGTGCACCAAACTGCTTCATCATCAGTCGGTAGGAAACGCCGACGTCGACTCCGTTGTAGTCATAGACGCCGAGGTTCGAAGACTGAGTAACAACCCCCTTGCTGCCGCTTCCGTTCAGGGTACCGCTGATGAGGTCGCGCTGAATCGACTGACAGAAGACGTTATTACCGAAGCCCGGGTTCTGCAGCGGATCATAACAACCCGATAACACCTGCCCGGTGGTTGGCGAAGAAACAGCGCCATCAATCTTGATCTTCCAGTAGTCAACCGTTAACGAGAGGTTGTCGACGAAGTTCGGCTCCCAAACAAAGCCAATCGTCGTGGTGTGGGCTTTCTCTGGTCCGAGGTTCGGATTGCCGCCCGCGGTATTGTTGATCTGGTTGGACGAGGGCGCCGCAACCGCTCCGATCTGACCAACTGGAACGCCAGTCGATTGGCACAGGCTCGTCAGGGTACCCGCCTTACCTGCATCAGCAGCCGAAATCTTGTTTCCCTGGCAGGGGTCGACCGCCAGTGAGGACAGACCCGTGGTCACCGGTGCATAGAGCTCGTTCACGTTCGGAGCACGAATAGCCAACTGCTGTTCGCCACGGAACCGGAATCCCTTGATGGGTGCCCAATCCATGCCGCCTTTCCAGCTGCCATAGTTCTGCTTGGTCCCTGCTGAGGTTGAGAACTCGGTGCTACGGTAGCCGCCACCAAGATTGAGCGCCTGGACCATGGGCCGGTTCGAGACCAGCGGCATGTTGGCCTCCATGTAGGTTTCGCTGAATTTCAGCTCGCCACTGCGGTCTGGCGTCGGTGATCCACTGCCCAGCAATTCACCCTGGGTCTGGATCACGGAATCCGATTTGTTGCCGCCAAAGACCTTACGGTTCTCATATCCAATCGCGAGACCGAGTGGGTTTTTCGCGAAGGGGCTCTTGACCACGCTCACATCGCCGCTCGCTGAGCCGGCCATGATGGTTTGCTGTACCTGCGTGGTAGCAAAGGTTGGAATGCTGAGATAGTTCAGCATGGCTGGCGTGATCGAACCTGCCGCGCCAAAGAGGTTGACCGGAACGCAACCGCCGGTGCTGACCGTACAGTTGGTGGTGCTGGTCGCGCGCACGGCCTGCTGCAGCTTGGTGAATGAGAAACCATTGCCAGTCGTTGCAATCTGCTCGGAACGGCCGTACTGGTAGTAGGCGTCGTAGTTCCAGTTGTTCAGGAATGGGACCTCCCCGCGCAGACCGGTGGTGTATTGCATGGTCGTGTTGTCGTAGCTATAGATCCGTGGACCTGCTTCGACAAAGCGGCGTGAGATGGTCGGTTTGAACTCGGTGGCGTTGCCAGTGACGCAATTCGCCGCTGAGATGCCGTATGCAGAGCACAACTGCTGGCGAATCGGATCCGTGATGAAAGGGTTGCCGATCGGGATGCTCAGGCCGACACCGAAGGTGCCCGAGGGCGCCAGGTTCAGGGTGACGTTGCTGCGGGTCGAGAACACCTCCGCATAAGCTTCTGCATAATCATTGATCGTAAAACGACCAAGTGCTGTGATCTGACGGCGCTCGAGCGGGGTCTCAAAGTAGTTCGGCGGATTGGTGTTGTAGCCATCTGGCGGCCCTGACGTGACGGCACTGCGGAAAAGGCCAGTTGTCCCATCGATCACTCGCGAGCCGTTGATCGGCGATGGCATCCCGCCCCAGATCGCAGGAACCGAGGTACCCGAAAATCCGCCGGGCAATCCAGTCGTGGAACTGAGTGCGGTGCTGGCATAGTCGCGGTCCGCGAGCCGAATAGGATCGGTCCGGGTGGTGCCGATGCTCAGAGCGACGTTGCCCCGACCGTCAGCCAGATTGGCACCCATCGTGATGTCATTTTTGTAGCGTTTGGCGTCGCCCGCGCCTGAGGCACTGTACAACGAGGTGG
>RFPW01000166.1 GCA_009925965.1 Betaproteobacteria bacterium | reverse complement strand
GCCCGCTTCAACCTGCCCGCTTCAACCTGCCCGCTTCAACCTGCCCGCTTTAGGCCCAGGCCCGCTCCAGAATCTCCAGTGTTTGGGCAGGACTCTGAATCAGCCTGGGGTTCGAGCGCACGAATGGATTGCCCATCGCTTTTTCCGCAATAACGGCCAAGCGTTCACGACCGACCCCAAGTTCGGAAATGCGGGTAGGCAATCCCAAGCGACTAATGAGGGCTTCAACGAGATCGGCCGCCGGTTGGTCCGGATGCCCTAGGGCCGCTGAAATTTCGGCCAGCGCGTTCGCACAAACCTCTTCGTTGTAACGCATGACCGTGGGCAGGAGCACGCACGAAGTGATGCCATGCGGGACGCCCGCATCCGCCCCGAGTGCATGGCCCAGTCCATGGCTCGCCCCATAGTCTGCGCGCCGGATACTAGTGGCCGCGAGCCACGCTCCGATTTGGCAATCGAGCCGCCCTTGCAAGGACCCCGGGCGACTCGGATCGACAAGCTCCGAACCGAAACGGTTGAGGGATCCGCCCAGTTGCTTGAGTGCCCGCAGACCCAATGCATCCAGAAAAGGTTGCGCATTGCGCGCGCAAATCGCTTCAACTGCATGATCAACCGCCCTGATGCCGGTTGAAAGCCAGAGCCGCTCCGGGGTATGAAGCGTCATCGCCGGATCGAGAATCACCGCCACTGGGCCGATGAATCGTCCGGTGAATCCATGTTTGGTCCCGGTACGGGTATCGGTTGCACCGCCCAGATCGCTGAATTCAGCGCCTGACAGGGTGGTCGGGATGGCGATCTGCCGACAGGGCGGTGCAGCCACGATCGGCACATGGAGACTGCCATCCGGATTGACCTTCAGATGCCATTGATCGAGTGCATCGCTCTGATCGACGCCCTGAGCAAGACAAAGTAACGCGATCTTGACGCTATCGATCACCGTCCCACCACCAAGACTGACGACCAGATCCGCTCGAGCCTCTCTCAGAAAAGCCGCCAGCGCGATCACCGAATCCCGCGGTGTGTGCTCGACGCACTGATCAAAAACGCCGACAACCCGAGCGCCTAGGGTATCTGCGAGATCTGTGACGACCGAAGTTGTCCGGTTCAGGGTACGGCTGGTGACGATGACCACGCGTTCACTCGCTCGTTGCGCGATCTCCTGCTGCAATGCCTCGGCCGCCGGGACACCGAAATGAACCCGATCAAGTGCAAGAAAATTGAATACACCCGCTTTCATGAACTTTCCTTAATCGAAGTTTGATCGCCCATCACGCTGACAGAGGGGCTGACAACGATGCTGACAGAGATGCTGACAACGCAAGCCGCATCGCCTTTTTGTCGATCTTGCCCAGACCTGTCGTGAGCAGGCGGTCGACAAAGTGAATTTTCTTCGGGACATGAACCGATCCCTTCTGGCTTCGAACCAGCGCAGCGAGTTCGTTTTCGACTGTCTCCAGCGCAGACGTTGTCGGGTCACGCAATACAACCATGGCCTGAACGCTCTCACCCCATTTCGGATCTGGGATGCCGATCACCGCGACGGCGCCGACCGCGGGATGCGACCCCAGCACATCTTCAATTTCGCGTGGATAGACGTTAAAACCGCCAGAGATAATCATGTCCTTTGAACGATCCACGATATAGATGAACCCGTCCTGATCGCGTCGAGCAAGATCACCCGAGTAGAGCCAGCCGTGGCGGAACGCCTGCGCGGTCTCGTCGGGCTTGTTGCGATAGCCAACCATCACCAGAGGCCCACGCACACAGATTTCACCCACTTCACCGATCGGAACCTCTACGCCCTGATCGTTCAGAAGCTTCAATTGGATGCCGACTACGGGGGTGCCGCAGGAACTGAGTCGATGCGGATAATTTTTTGGATCATGTTCGCGTTTATGAAGAACCGTCATCGCCATGGGCGCTTCGGATTGACCATAGAGCTGCATGAAGATCGGGCCAAAAACGTCAATCGCCTCGCGAAGGCGGGCGACCGACATCGGCGCAGCGCCGTAAATAATGGTCTGCAGACTGTTTAGGTCGTGCTTCTTCCGGGCAACCGAATCGAGCAACACATAAATCATGGTGGGCACCATGAAGCTACAGGTCACCCGGTGGCGTTCGACGAGTTCACAAAAGATCCCTGGATCAAAACCCGCGTGCATGATGAATGTCCCCGATTGCATCAGCACTGGCATGATTAAAGCCCCCGACGCATGGGTGATCGGCGTCATCGCGAGGAAGCGGATCTCCTCGGGCCAGTCAAATTCGGCCATCTCCATCAAGGTCATCGCGACATGAACCCGGTGGGTATGAACAACCCCTTTTGGCTTGCCAGTGGTCCCCCCGGTATAGATCAGTACGCAGGGATCATTTTCCGAGGCCTGCGGCTGTAGCCTTTGCGGCTGGTAGGTTGCGGCCTGGGCGAGGATGTCGATCTGCCCGGCCCAGGGTCCAAGGCCAAACAGGTTCAAAGACTGTGCGCACTGCTGCTGGATCGCAAGCGCTCGTGTGCCAAAGGCACCCGGATCGACGAAGAGAATCTGAACGCCAGCGTCGTCGATTTGATACTGATGATCGGCTTCTGACGACATTGGGTTCATCCAGACAACCTGCAACCCCATCAGGTAACCGGCCGCGGTCATCATGAACGCCTCAGGCCGGTTCGGCGACAAAGTGGCAATCACGTCGCCTTTCTTCAGGCCCTGAGCGCTCAGCGCCTGGATCAACCCACTCACCTGCTCGCCCAACGCGCGATAGGTGGTCCGTCGATCGGCATCGATGAACGCGATCCGATCACCACCACGGGCGATCGCGGCGATCAGTAGATCACCCATGTTGGGGCCCTGAAATTGCGGGGCTAACTGCATGGCCTTAAACCCGTTCGATGATGATGGCGGGTGCCATCCCGCCTGCTGCACACATCGTAATCAGACCGCGTCTGAGATCACGCCGCTCGAGCTCGTCAAGCATGGTCCCGATCAGGATCGACCCGGTAGCCCCAATTGGATGGCCCAGTGCAATCGCCCCGCCGTTCACATTGACTTTGTCGCGATCGAGCTTGAGGTCCCGGATAAACTTTTCGGCAACCACTGCGAAGGCCTCATTGATCTCGAAGAGATCGATGTCATCAACGGTCAGCCCCGCCTTCGCCAGCACCTTGAGCGCGGCCGGCACGGGGGCGTTGAGCATCAGCGTTGGCGAATCCCCCATATTCGCCATGGCGAGGACACGCGCTCTCGGCTTGAGCCCACGCTGTTTGGCATAGCCGGACGAGGCCAACAACAACGCAGCCGCGCCGTCGACAACACCCGATGAGTTCCCGGCATGATGAACATGTTGAATCTCGAGCCCCGGGTACTTTCCAAGGATCAAGCTTCTAAAAGTCGTCCCCTGCGGGTCAATCGCAAAGTCGGCCAGACGCGCGAATACAGGCTTAAGTTCAGCAAGGCCATGCGCCGTTGTATTGGGGCGCGGAAACTCTTCCCGATCGAGCGCCAGCGCACCGTCAGCGCGGTGGACTGGGATGAGACTGCGGGCAAAGTGGCCTGCCTCAATAGCAGCCGCAGCGCGTTGTTGACTCAGCAATGCGAATGCATCGAGATCGGCGCGGGAAATACCTTCGAGGGTGGCGATGGCGTCGGCACAGACCCCCTGATGCGATTGCGGATGACTCACGCGCAGCCGCAAGTTGCCTGCATCCATCAGTAACGGAGCACTCGTGTTCAAGTTAGAGGTCATCGACATCATTTCGCAACCACCTGCGATCACGAGGTCCTCCATGCCCGACATGATCGACGCCGCAGCGAGATTCACGGTGGTGATGCCTGAGCCGCAGAAGCGGTCCAGCGTCACGCCCGAAGATCGCACGTCATAACCGGCATCGAGTGCCGACATACGACCCAGATCCATAGCCTGACTTCCCTGCTGCGCGCTGGTGCCCCAGATCACATCGTCGACTTCGGCCGTATCGAGTTGATTGCGCTGCGCCAGAGCCTTAAGAACGGCAGCCCCAAGATGTTGGGGATGCAGGTCAGCGAGTGCGCCCTTACCCAGCTTGCCAATCCCCCGCGGGGTGCGGCAGGCATCGATGATCAAGGCCTCATGCATACCATGTCTCCAGAAGTCGGTTCGCTAGAATTTGTATGATGATTGCGATGTGTCGAACCGGCTATCCGGGCGTACACCAATGCGTGCGAGGCACAACTCGCCTTGCGAGCAGCGGTTGACCGGCGTCGGTAGGAGCGCCACTTGCTCAATCTGCCTCGGATCGCCCCGTTCCCGATACACGCGCCATTGCGGCAGACCATCCATACATGCCATCGCCCCCCCGATTCAAATCGATCATGCGTTGGTTTCTGCTCGCTGGCTTGGGGCTTTTGCTAACAGGCTGGCTGGGCCTGCGCTGGTGGATCGGTTCAAAAATAGAAACAGAGCTGAGTTCGCGGCGGAATCTCACCAAAGTTGTCGTCGCTAGCGGTCGAATCGAGAGTCCCCATCGAGTCGAACTTGGAGCACAAGTCACGGGCACTGTGCGCAAGATCCCGGTCACCGAAGGTCAGACGGTTGAAGCAGGAGCGGTCGTAGTTGAACTTGAATCGACCGAACTCTTGGCCGCCCGGCAGCAAGCCGAGGCTGCCGTCTCTCAGGCCCACTCTCGGTTGGCACAGATTGAGAAAGTACAGCGTCCAGTTGCCGTTCAATTGCGACGTCAAGCGCAGGCCACGCTGCAAACAGCGCTTCGCCAGCAGCAACGTCAGGAAGCCCTCTTTGCGCAGAAATTCATTGCCGACGCTGCGTTACAGGATGCAGTCAGGGCATCCGAAATTGCCGACGCACAAGCCCGATCAGCAGAGCTGCAGGTTCAGACCGTCCAGGTTGGGGGCAGTGACTGGCGGGTTTTGCATGACGCCCTGCTCCTAGCCCAGAGCCAGCTTCGGGCCGCAGAGTCCCGGTTGCAATACGCGACCGTGAGGACGCCGCGGGCTGGCGTCTTGATTCGTCGCCAAGTCGAAGTCGGCGACGTTGTTCAGCCCGGTAAGAGCCTGATGACGCTCTCACCCAGTGGTTCGATGCAACTCGTCATACAGATCGA
>RFPW01000165.1 GCA_009925965.1 Betaproteobacteria bacterium | reverse complement strand
TCGCAGTGATTTCCAGGCCAAGGCGCCCGGGGATGTTTCGGCAAAGTGGAGATCCGGTACGGAGTAGATCGTTGGCTTTTCGGTGCTCCTGTGCCAGTAACGCGAGTAATTTTTGGCTCGGTTTTTTCGTTCCCTGGACCGCTGAGTCAATGTCGGCCTCGCGCACTCCAAAGGCTTGGAGTTGATCCAGTGGCAGATAAAGTCGGCCTCGTTTCCAGTCTAGTCCAAGATCCTGCAAAAAATTAATCCGTTGTAGCGCGCTACAAATGGCATCGGATTGATGAATTTGCTCGTTGCCGTGGATTCCGACGAGGGCCAGCATGAGACGACCAATCGGATTGGCGGAGCGGCGGCAATAGTCGGCGATTGAGGCGTCATCGACCCAGCGCTGCTGCGTCACGTCTTGCTGGAACGCACTCAGAAGATCAAAAAATAGATTCAGCGGCAATTGGTACTCTTCGATGATCCTGGCAAGGGGGCCATAAATCAGGTCCCGCGATTCGGCACCATGAATCTCCTCGAATTGCCCGGATTGAATGCGTTCAAGTTGTCTCTGACATTCCGACAAGGCGTCGAGCCGTTGATGCGGCGAGAAGTCGCCCTCATCCGCCAGATCGTCTGCCATCCGTGCGAAGCGATAAATCGCTACGATGGCGGGCCGTAGCTTTCGTGGGACGAGCCAGGACGCCACCGGAAAATTTTCGTAGTGGTCGACGCTCCTTGTGAAACCAGATGTGTCCGACATGGGCGGCAAGTGTGAGTCAGGGACGCAGAAATGGAAAGTTTATGGATCGTTGCATGAGGTACCGGTTTTCAGGGCTTGCCTTGATGCTCATCACCCCCCTTTTCATTGGCTGCTCTAAGGCCCCAGCGCCCAGTGAGGAGTCAATTCGTCCAGTACGGGTCATTCGGTTGGCGGATCAGGGCGCCGCAACAGTCCTTACTTTGCCGGGTGAAGTTCGTCCCCGGGTGGAAAGCCGATTGGGGTTTCGTGTTGCCGGGAAAATCGCGCGCCGCTTCGTTCAGTCCGGTGACCCTGTACGCAGTGGTCAACTCCTGGCGCAACTCGACCCCCAGGACCTGGCCCCCGCAATCGAGTCCGCCTCGGCAAATCTGGAGTCCGCAGCGGCCGATTTGCGCCTTGCAGTCGCCGAGCGCGACCGTGTACAGACCTTAAGGGCGAAAGACTTTGTCAGTCAGGCGCAGGTCGACCGTGCGCAGGCTCAAATGGACGCGGCACAGGCGCGACTGAGAGGTGCCCAAGCGGCACTCGCCAGCGCCCGCAATTCGGTTCAGTTTCAGTCGTTGATAGCGGATGTCGATGGCGTGGTCATTGCAGTCGAAGCCGAGCCAGGGCAGGTGGTGATGGCTGGCCAGTCCGTGATGCGGATTGCGCGCGGCAGCGACCGGGACGTGGTGGTCTCCGTGCCGGAGACCTCACTTCGATCGGTGCAAGGCGCGAAAAATCTTGTGATGACGTCACCCACACTCGCGGGTGAGCGTCTCGTGGGACGGATTCGCGAATCGTCTCCGGTGGCGGATTCGGCCTCAAGGACCTACGCCATCAAAATTGAACCTGTACCAGCGAAGTCCGCCGATCGGCTTCCGCTTGGGGCAAGCGCAACCGTGAATTTTGAGTTGCCGGCCAGCCCAGGGGTCTTGGTTCCGTTATCAGCCCTGCATTCCCGAACCTCGGATCCCAAGATTTGGGTCGTTGACGAGGCCACGTTGACGGTGCGCTCGGTATCCGTCCAGATCGCCGAGGACGGCCTGCGAGAAAATGGTGTGACGCTCCAGGTCTCCGAAGCCAGCGGTTTGCGGCTAGGGCAATTGGTCGTTACGGCGGGGGCCAATTTGCTGCGGGAGGGGCAGAAAGTCCGCCTCCCGACCGCTTCTACTGGTTCGACTGGTTCGACTGGTTCGACGGGCCCGACTGGGTCGAGTTCACCCGCGTCACTACGTCCATGAAGCAAGACCCCCTGTCGCAAGGGTCCCGATGGAACCTGTCAGCCGCAGCGATCAAACATGGATCGCTGACGTGGTTCTTCCTGGCGGCAGTGGCCATTTTTGGTTTTTCAGCTTTTTTTCAACTCGGCCAGCGCGAAGACCCCGACTTCACGCTTCGGTTGATGGTCGTTCGTACCTTGTGGCCTGGTGCCACCACCGAACAGGTCGACCGGCAGATCACCGATCGGTTGGAAAAAAAGCTTCAGGAAGTACCTTACTTTCGATTTACACGGAGCTACTCCAAGCCCGGTGAATCGTTGATTATTCTTGAGCTAAAGGACTCTGCGCCACAGCGAGAGGTCGCTCAGATCTGGTATCAGGTTCGCAAAAAGGTCGGCGATATTCGTTCGAGCCTTCCTGCGGATGCACTCGGGCCGTTTTTCAATGACGAGTTTGGGGACGTGTTCGGGACCATCTATGCGTTCACCGGCGACGGCATCAGCCATTCGGAGCTGCGGGAGCTGTTAGACGGTGTTCGACAGAACCTGATGCGAATACCCGATGTCTCCAAAGTGGAGTTGATCGGCATCGTCGATGACAAGATTTGGGTCGAGCCGTCCATCCGCAAGCTGGCGTCACTCGGGCTTGACCCCGCAGCGATTGCGGCCCAACTGCAGGCCCAGAATGCGGTCATCCCCGGCGGGACGGTTGACGGTCCCGACCGTTCGGTGCCGCTGCGCGTTAGTGGTCAGTTTGACTCCGTCGCTGACATCGCGGGTCTACCGATTCAGATTGGGAACCGAACCATCCGTCTGGACGACGTGGCCAAAGTCAGCCGGGGTTTGCAGGATCCTCCAGTCAGCACGATGCGCTACAAGGGTCAGCAAGCCATTGGTCTGGCCATTTCCATGGTGCGCGATGGCGATGTGCCTCGGCTTGGCAAGAACCTGGATCTTGAGATGGTCCGACTCAAAGCCCAACTCCCGATTGGGGTCAGTTTTGCGAAGGTCTCGGATCAGCCGCGGATTGTTGAAAATGCCGTGGGCTTGTTTTTGCGGTCCCTGGGCGAGGCGGTGTTGATTGTTCTGGCCGTCAGCTTTGTCAGCCTCGGAGCTCGCAGCGGACTGGTCGTCGCCTTGACGATACCGCTGGTTCTAGCGGCGACTTTTTTATTGATGAAATTTTTCGGCATTGACTTGCATCGGATCTCGACTGGCGCGCTCGTCATTGCGCTCGGGCTTCTGGTCGATGACGCGATCATCGCGGTCGAAATGATGTTGCGGAAAATCGAAGAAGGATTTGATCGTTTTCAAGCCGCAACGTTCGCGTTTACCAGCACCGCATTTCCGATGCTGACCGGCACCCTGATAACCGCGGCCGGGTTCTTGCCGATTGCAACCGCGAAGTCATCGACCGGGGAGTACACGATTGGGATCTTTCAGGTTGTGACGATTGCATTGCTCGTATCGTGGTTTGCTGCCGTCATCGCGACGCCGCTCATCGGGATGAAATTGCTGCGGGCGTCGGGGAATCACCCACATGAGATGTTCCAGGGCCGCTTTTACTCGGCCCTGCGGCAACTTATTGATGCCTGTATGCGGCGACGTTGGTGGACGATTGCGGCAACGCTCGGGGCATTCCTGCTCGGGGGGTATGGCATGGGGCTCACGGAAAAGCAGTTTTTCCCAAGCAGCGACCGCGCAGAAATACTCATCGAACTTTGGCTACCCGAGGGTTCGAGTCTGCGTGCGACCGAAGCCCAGACTCAACGCGTTGAAGCGTTCCTCGCTGCGGACCCTGATGTGGGCAACTACGTTGCCTATGTTGGCAATGGCTCGCCGCGGTATTACGTCTCTCTTGACCAGCAACTCTACCGGCCGAATTTCGCACAGCTGGTTATCCTGACGCCCGACGTGCCAAGCCGTGATCGGTTGATGTCGCGCTTGCGACAACACCTCCAGGATGATTACCCCGGCGTCCGCGCGCGCGCTTACCGAACACCGCTGGGGCCGCCCGTATCCTATCCGCTGCAGTTCAGGGTCGTCGGTCCCGATGCCCGAACCTTGAAAGAACTCGGGGAACAGGTGGCGGGCATTCTCCGGGAGGATCCCGCGGCGCGGGATGTTCACCTGGATTGGGGCCAGCGCTCGCCTGCATTACACATCGCGATCGATCAGGATCGCGCGCGGGCGATTGGTGCAAGCAGTGTAGGGGTGGCCCGGGCGATCGGTGGGAGCGTTTCCGGGGCGACGATTGGACAGTACCGTGAGGGCGACCGCCTGATTGATGTGGTCCTCAGAGCCCCCGAATCCGAGCGGACCAATCTGGCTACCCTCGCGAGCTTGCCGGTCACGACTAGCTCTGGACGCAGCGTTCCCTTGTCTCAGGTGGCCACCATTGAGGCGACGATGGAAGAGCCCATCTTGTGGCGGCGGTCCCGCGAGCTCACCTTGACGGTGCGAGGCGATCTAATCGAGGGCGTTCAGGCACCGGATATTGCGGGGCGGATTGATCGGCGGCTGACCACTTTCAAGGCCGGATTGCCGGACGGCTATCGAATCGATCTGGGTGGGCCAGCAGAAGAAAATGCGCGGGCTCAGGCTTCCATTAATGCCGGAATGCCGTTGATGCTTTTTGTCGTTGTGGCGCTCTTGATGGTTCAACTCAAGCGCTTTTCGCTTGTTGTCCTTGTTTTGTTAACGGCGCCGCTCGGCATCGTTGGCGTCGCGTCGGCTCTGCTGTTGTCCGGCCGCCCCTTTGGGTTCGTTGCCATGTTGGGCACGATTGCGTTGGCTGGGATGATTATGCGCAACACGGTCATTCTGGTGGAGCAGATCCGCCAGGATCAGGACGCCGGAATCGACCCATGGCTCGCGGTTCGCGAGTCTGCCGTTCGGCGTTTTAGACCCATCGCCTTGACGGCTGCAGCGGCAGTCTTTGCGATGATTCCGCTATCCAGGGACGTGTTATGGGGTCCAATGGCGTTCGCGATCATGGGCGGCCTGATTGTGGCGACCATCCTGACCATCCTGTGCGTCCCCGCGCTTTACGTTGCCTGGTTTCGGATTCAAACAACACGTTGACCCTGCTCGGGTAGAATCACGCCTTCGACCTTGGGCGAAGGTGGCGGAATTGGTAGACGCAC
>RFPW01000164.1 GCA_009925965.1 Betaproteobacteria bacterium | reverse complement strand
GTCGGGGCAGACGATCGAGATTCTCAATACGGATGCGGAAGGACGACTGATTTTGTGCGATGCGCTGACGTATGTCGCACGCTTTGAGCCCTCGACCGTGATTGATCTGGCCACACTGACCGGCGCTTGCGTCATCGCGCTGGGACACCATCACAGTGGCCTGTTTACGAAAGACGACACGCTAGCGCAGGATCTTCTGCGGGCCGGACAGGACACGCTCGACACCTGCTGGCGGATGCCACTGGACGATGAGTATCAGGAGCAACTCAAAAGCCCCTTTGCGGATATGGCGAATATCGGCGGCCGCCCCGGAGGTTCGATCACCGCCGCGTGTTTTCTAGCTCGGTTTGCCAAAGGCTATGCCTGGGCGCACCTCGACATTGCCGGCACCGCCTGGAAGTCAGGCGCGGCCAAAGGCTCGACCGGGCGTCCCGTGCCCATGCTGACTCGGTTCCTGATGGATCGGGCGCAAGCGCCGGTTCAACCCGCGCCGATCGCTGCAGAGGGCAAAAAACCCCTGCCAAGAAAGCGTGCCCCCCGCGCAGCGGAATGACCCGGGTCGACTTTCATTTCAACCTCGTTGACCGGCTGGACTACGCTTGCCGACTGGCACGAAAGATCGTGCGCAGCGGCGAGCGAGCCACGTTCTGGTGCGCGGACTCGGCTCTACTGGCGCGGTGGGACGCGCAACTTTGGTCCTTCTCGCCCGTTGAATTCATTCCGCATGTATTCGCGGACGACCCACTGGCAGCGGACACTCCGATCATTCTCAGCAGCAGCGGAATCGAGCGCCCGGACCGATCGATTCTGGTGAGCCTGCTTGGCCAAGGTTCTGAACCCGCTGTTCATTTCAGCCGATATCAGCGCCTGATCGAATTGGTATCCACCGACTCGGCGGATCGTTCTGCAGCGCGGGATCGTTGGCGTTTTTATCGTGACCGCGGCTACCCGATCCATACCCACGAGGCTGGAACCCCCCGACCCGCCTAACCAAGCACCTTTCTGCAAGCACCCTTCTGCATGAATTCTCTCGCCAAGAGTTTTGAACCAGCCGCCATCGAAGCCTGCTGGTACCCAATCTGGGAATCACGCGGGCTGTTTCAGCCGAAGCCTTCCCCCACAGCGGCGTCCACAGCGGTGCCAACTTACTGCATTCAGTTACCTCCGCCCAATGTGACGGGGACGCTCCACATGGGGCACGCGTTCCAGCAGACCTTGATGGACACGCTCATTCGCTACCACCGGATGAAGGGTGACGACACGAACTGGGTGGTCGGGACCGACCACGCGGGCATCGCCACGCAGATCGTCGTGGAGCGGCAACTACAGGCCGAGGACAAGACGCGCCATGATCTTGGCCGCGATGCGTTCCTTGACCGCGTGTGGGCCTGGAAGCAAGAGAGCGGGTCGACGATCACTCGCCAGATGCGGCGCCTGGGCGCCAGTTCGAACTGGAACTTCGCCGACTCTGAAGGTCACCAAGCGGGCTACTTCACGATGGACCCCGCCATGAGCACGGCGGTTGTGGAGACCTTCGTGCGTCTCCATGAGCAGGGGCTGATCTATCGCGGCAAACGGCTGGTCAACTGGGATCCGACGCTCATGACCGCGGTATCCGATCTTGAGGTCGATAGCGAGGAAGAGGACGGCAAACTCTGGGAGGTCCGTTATCCGCTGATCGACCCACAGGGCGCGGTCGATTCGCTTGTCGTGGCAACCACCCGACCCGAAACCATGTTGGGGGACGTCGCCGTGGCGGTCCACCCGGAGGACCCTCGGTATGCCAGTCTGATCGGCCAAAAATTGCGATTGCCGCTGGTGGGGCGCGAGCTTCTGATTATCGGGGATCTTCATGTTGATCCGGCGTTTGGTACCGGTTGCGTCAAGGTCACGCCGGCCCATGATTTCAATGACTGGAAAATCGGCGAGCGACATGGGCTTCCAGCAATCAGTATTCTGACGCTCGATGCCCGCATCGTTGAAAGCGCGCCGGAGGCCTATCGGGGCCTCGATCGATTCGAAGCGCGGGCGCAGATGCTTCTCGACCTCGCGGCCATCGGTTGCCTGGTGTCCGAGAAGCCGCACAAGCTCAATGTCCCCCGATCGGGGCGTACAGGCGTCATCGTCGAGCCCATGCTCACCGATCAATGGTTCGTTGCGACCACCAAAGGCCAACCGGCCGACGCGCGTTTCCCGGGAAAGTCGATCGCGGAGGTCGCGCTCGAGGCCGTCAACTCAGGACAAATCCGTTTTCATCCCGAACACTGGACCACGACCTACCGCCATTGGCTCGAAAACATTCAGGACTGGTGCATCTCGCGCCAGCTCTGGTGGGGGCACCAGATTCCCGCGTGGTACGACGACACGGGGCGGGTTTTTGTCGGGCGCAGCGAAGACGAAGCGCGCACCAAGGCGACGGCGGCGGGCTACCCGACTGATCGGCCCCTGGTACGCGATCCCGATGTGCTCGACACGTGGTTCTCATCGGCCCTGGTACCGTTCTCATCCTTGGGATGGCCACAAGAAACGCCGGAGCTCAAGCGCTATTTGCCCAGCGCAGTTCTGGTCACAGGGTTTGACATCATCTTCTTCTGGGTCGCCCGGATGGTCATGATGACCAAGCACTTCACGGGCGAGGTGCCGTTCCGGGACGTTTACGTCAACGCCATCGTTCGCGATGCCGAAGGCCAGAAAATGTCCAAATCCAAGGGCAACACGATCGACCCACTCGATCTGATTGATGGGATCGATCTGGAAACGCTGGTCGCAAAAAGTACGACTAGCCTACTGCGTGCCGACCACCGGGACAAAGTCGAGCAAGCGCTTCGCAAAAATTACCCAAGCGGTATTCCAGCCTTTGGCGCCGACGCTTTGCGATTTACGTTCGCGTCGTTGGCGACCTTCGCGCGAACCCTGAATTTCGACTTGAATCGTTGCGAGGGCTATCGCAATTTCTGCAATAAGCTCTGGAACGCAAGCCGTTTTGTGCTCATGCAGTGCGAGGGGCAAGATTGCGGATTCGAACCGCACGCGGCGGGTCAATGTGCGCCCGGAAACCCCGGGGCCTACCTGCAATTTTCACCTGCAGACCGCTGGATCGTCTCTGTGCTTCAGCGCACCGAGGCCGAGGTCGAGCAGTCGCTCGCCGACTACCGCTTTGACAACGCGGCGCGGGCCATTTATGAATTTGTTTGGAACGAATACTGCGATTGGTACCTGGAGCTCGCGAAAGTTCAGGTCCAGCAAGGCGCTCCCGCATCGGCCCGCGCCACACGGCGTACGCTCCTTCGGGTACTTGAGACGGTGCTGAGGCTAGCTCACCCAATCATGCCGTTCATCACCGAAGAACTGTGGCAAAAGCTGGCGCCGCTTGCCCATCGCTATGGCGAACGCGGCGTCCAGACCCTCAGTGGGCCGGCACTCGAACTCGCGGTGACCGAGCAGCGTTATTCGATCATGACGCAGGCTTATCCAAGCTCGGACCCGTCCCGAATCGATGAGCATGCGGAAGCCTGGGTTCGCGATCTCAAGGCCATGATCGACGCCTGCCGGGGGCTGCGCGGTGAAATGGGCATTTCACCCACTCAAAAAGTGCCACTGATCGTTGCCGACGCCTCTGAATCCGGGCGCGATCGGCTCGCAGCCTTTGCGGCCAGCCTGCGCGCCTTGGCCCGGATCGAGACCGTCACCATCGTCAGTGAACTGCCGACCGGGACACGGGCTCCAGTTCAACTCGTGGGCGACGCGCGCCTCATGCTCCAGGTTGAAATCGACCTCGCCGCCGAGCGCGAACGCTTGGCCAAAGAAATCAATCGCCTGATGGGTGAAATGGCCAAGGCCCAGGCGAAGCTGGATAACACGGGCTTTGTAGCGCGGGCTCCAGTTGCAGTGGTTGACCAGGAAAAGCGTCGGATGGCTGAATTTGGGCTGGCTTTGGAGCGGATGCGCGAGCAACTCGAGCAGTTGAACTAAGAACCCAAGGGTCGGCAAACCCAACTCCGGGCAAGCCAGCCCGAAACCAGCGGTACCAATTTTTACCAAGATAGAAGAAAAAGCCCCGCGACATTTGTTGCCCAGCCAGCGATGCTTGAAGCGTCATTTAAAGCTTCAAGAGGTTTCTGGATGTCGGCTCGAACGCTCATCGAATTGCATCCGCACGCAGGGATCGAATCGCACTTTTTTCGGATCACGGTTGACGGGCAGGAGCGTGCCAGTCATCTCAGCGCGCAAGACGCTGAAAAGCAACTCGCGCGCATTACCGATCGTATGCGTAGCCGTGAAGGACCATTAAGCGTCATTCGACATATCTCGACGCAGGGCCCAACGCCCGTGACCACTCCGTGTAGCTGGGTACCGCCCGAATGCATGGCACTCTTTGATGTCGAAATCCGCGAGTCCGCTCTTGCCGATGGTGGCTCTGACGACGGGGACGAATCGGATGCAGAGACGGAGGGCGAGGATCAATAGCCCGAGCGGCAGTTCGCCCCTCGTTTATCGAGCTATCCTCTCAACGCCGCCTGAACCAAAACGTCCAGACCTCGCCGCTCTGGGTGGAGTGTTCTAAGGCGTTGCCGGTCTGCCGGGCGAATGCCTCAAAGTCGCGCGGGCTGCCTGGGTCGGTCGCCATGATCTTCAGCACCTGTCCGGTTTGCAGCTGACTTAATGCCTTTTTAGTCCGCAAAATTGGCAGAGGACAGTTGAGATGGCGCGCATCGACCTCCAAATCGTGCGGCCGCTCAGAATCAGCCATTGCCGTGGTCGCCTCAGACACGCTGCGCCACCCAGTCTGCTACCGACGCGAGCGCATCTGGCAATCCGGCGGGATTGGTCCCTCCGGCCATCGCGAGGTCCGGCCGCCCGCCCCCTTTGCCGCCCACCTGCTGAGCAACAAAATTAACCAGTTCACCGGCCTTCACCCGATTGATTGCGTCCGCAGTCACACCAGCCGCCAACTGCACTTTGCCGTCGCTGACCGCAGCCAGAACGATGGCCGAGCAACCGAGGCGGGTTTTGAGCTGATCAAGAGTCTCTCGCAACTGCCCGGCATCGGCGCCCTCCAGTTGCGCAGCAAGCACTTTGATCACGCCAATCTGACCGTTGA
>RFPW01000163.1 GCA_009925965.1 Betaproteobacteria bacterium | reverse complement strand
GGTCAGCATGAGAAGGGCGCAATGGTTCGCGGCATCGTCAAGACCGTGGATGCTCGTGGCGCCGTGGTTGATCTGGGCGACGAAACCGAAGGGTATCTGCGGGCCAGCGAAATCTCGCGTGACCGAGTCGAAGACGCGCGGTCGCACTTTAACGAGGGTGATACCGTCGAGGCTATGATCATCAACGTCGACCGCAAAAACCGCTCGATCCAGTTGTCGATCAAGGCCAAAGACAACGTCGAGACCGCCGACGCGCTGGAAAGAATCAGTGCTGAAAGCGGCGCGACGACGGGCATGTCCAATTTGGGCGCATTGCTGCGTGCCAAACTGGACGGCCAACGCGACGAGCGCTGAGGCCTGCTGGGCTTCTTCACCCGCCCGTGACCAAAAGCGAACTGATTAACCGGCTCGCCGAGCGCTACCCGCAACTCGTCGTCAAGGACGCCGAGTTTGCGGTGCGGACTATTCTCGAGGCCATGGCGAGTACGCTGGCCGGTGGGCATCGGATTGAGATTCGGGGGTTCGGCAGTTTCGCGCTGTCGCATCGCCCCCCCCGCCTTGGCCGTAATCCCAAGTCAGGTGAACAGGTGCAGGTGCCGCAAAAGCGGGTGCCCCATTTCAAACCGGGAAAGGAGCTCCGTCTGCGCGTGGACCTGACTGCGCGGGCTGAATGATTTACCCAGGGCTTCGTACTACCCAGCAGGGCGAGAGATGAACGTCCTTGGCTGGATTGTTCGGATTTCGCTCTTTTTGGTCTTGCTGCTGTTTGCCATGTCGAACACCGAATTGGTGACCCTGCGTCTCTGGGGTGCCAATCTGGCGTGGCGCGAGCCGCTGGTTTTGTTCCTGCTCGCTTTTTTTGCATCGGGTGCGGCGCTCGGCCTTCTGGCCATTGTCCCCACCTTGTTTCGCCAGCGCCGCGAAATCGGGCGACTGCGGCGCACCATCGATTCAATGCAAGCGGGTGATCCGCCGGGCGCGACCGCATCGCCCAGCGTCGATGCTGCGCGACCTTTGCCTTAGTCGGTTGATTGCACGATGGAGTTTGAGCTTTGGTGGCTGCTGATCCTTCCGCTGTTGTTCGCCCTCGGATGGTTTGCCGCTCGCGCTGATTTGCGGCAGCAGTCGAAGGAGGCCCGGCGACTTCCGGATGCGTATTTTCGGGGCCTGAACCATCTACTCAATGAAGAATCAGACCGCGCCATTGACGCGTTTGTCGATGTTGTTCGACTTGACCCCGAAGCGGCCGAACTTCACTTTGCTCTGGGTAATTTGTTTCGCCGTCGCGGCGAGACCGATCGCGCGATTCGCGTCCATGAACACTTGGCTGGTCGAATGGATCTGGCTGAAAAGGTGCGCGATCAGGCGCACTACGAACTTGGCCAGGATTATCTGAAAGCGGGTCTGCTCGACCGCGCGGAGGAGGTTTTCACGCGATTAGCCCCGACTGCGCTGGCGACTCGCGCCGTATTTTGCCGACTCGAGATCGCGCAAACCGAGCGCGACTGGCCGCGGGCCATTGCGCTGGGTCGCGAATGGTTGGCGATTCCCATCGAACGGCTCGAAATCGCCGAACGTGAACAGCGCCAAGTCGTTGCGCAGTGGATTGTTCATTTTTATTGTGAACAGGCGTCGGAGGCCGCCTTGCTCGCTGCCGCGGCAATGCCGGAAGGGGAGCGCCACCCGAGGGTCCTGCAACTCACCGCGGAATTGGCGCGCCAGCGTGGCGATTTTGCGGCCGCTGTCGCAGCATGGATGAATTTGGGGGAGGCTGCTCCGATCTACCTCGCGCCTGTGGCGCAACAGGTACTTGAAGACTGGCGTAACGCCGGACGCCTCGACGAAGGAATTCTCTGGCTCGAGGACTGTCACCAGCGCGAGCCCTCAAGCGACTTCGTCCAGGCGATTGCTCGATCAAAGCTGGTCCTCGAGGGGCTTTCTGCGGCGCAGGCGTGGGCGACCCGCGCGCTCACAGAGCGCCCCTCGCTTCAGGGTCTGGAGAGCCTTCTCGCGTTGCGCGAAGGCGCGCTCCCTACCGGACAGACCGACGCCGAGAGTGCTTCCTCCGCTTTGAGCGAAACGTTGATTCGTCAATTGTTGCGACCGCAACTGCGGCGGGTCGCGCGCTATCGTTGTCTTCAGTGCGGATTTGAGGGGCGCCAATTTCATTGGCATTGCCCCGGTTGTCACCGTTGGGCCTCATGTTCGCCACGACGTATCGAGGAGATTCAGGGATGAGTCATTTTGCACAGGCCAGACTGTTGGTCGTCGGTGACCTCATGCTCGACCGATACTGGTTTGGTGAGGTCGAGCGCATTTCGCCCGAGGCTCCGGTTCCGGTGGTTCGCGTTCAACGGGTCGAGGAACGACTTGGCGGCGCGGCCAACGTCGCGCGAAACGCCGCCACGCTGGGGTGCGTAACCACTCTGGCGGGAATTGTGGGCGATGACGAACCCGGACGCTGTATCGAGGCATTGGCGGCGCAGGCTGGCATCACGGCCCAGTTGTGGCGTGATCCGAAATTGCCCACCACTATCAAGCTGCGTGTGATTGGGCGCCAGCAACAGCTGATTCGGGTGGATTTCGAAGCCCAACCCGAAGCGTCACTGCTCGACGCCAAGCTCGCGGCGGTTTGCGCGCGGATTGCCAACCAGGATGTATTGATTCTTTCGGATTACGGTAAGGGAGCTCTTCACCGCATCGAATCGATGATTACGGCAGCCAAACAGGCCCGAATTCCGGTCATCGTGGATCCGAAAGGTGAAGATTACGCGCGCTACGCGGGTGCAACGCTGCTCACGCCCAACCGCGCCGAATTGCGTGCAGTCGTCGGGCGTTGGCTCAACGAGGAAGATCTGACCAACCGCGCGCAGAATCTCCGACAATCCCTTGGGCTCGACCACCTCCTATTGACCCGCAGTGAAGAGGGCATGACTTTGTTTTCCAGTCAGGGCACCTTTCATGTGCCGGCCCACGCCCGCGAAGTGTTCGATGTGTCGGGCGCTGGAGACACAGTGGTCGCTGTGCTCGGTGCCATGTTGGCGCGCGGTGAGACGGTCGAGGAGGCGGTTAGCCTGGCGAACCGAGCGGGGGGTATCGTGGTTGGTAAGTTGGGGACCGTTGCGATTTCGCTAGACGAACTGTTTGCAGGCGTGCCTGCCCAGTCGTAATTGTTCGGAGAATAGAATGATTCTGGTTACTGGCGGTTCTGGCTTTATCGGATCGAACCTGGTGCGCGCACTCAATGCGCAGGGTGAGCGCGACATCATTGTGGTTGACGACCTCACGACCGGCGATCGGTATCAGAATCTCGTCGATCTGACGATCGCCGACTACTTCGACAAAGACGAATTCTTGGCGCGCTTAGCATCATTGCCGCGACCGAGTGTGGTGTTTCATCAGGGTGCCTGTTCGGACACCATGGAACATGACGGCCGCTTCATGATGGCAAATAACTACCGATGGTCGCGGACCCTGTTTGACTGGTGTCAGCAAGAGCGTGTTCCGCTCATCTATGCATCTTCGGCGGCGGTTTACGGGGGCAGCCAACAATTTTCAGAGCGCCCCGAACATGAGCATCCGTTGAATGTTTACGGTTATTCGAAGCTCCTGTTCGACCAGATTGTCCGACAGCAGATTCGGGCGGCTGGGTCTCCTCGATTGCCAGCGCCCGTGATCGGTCTTCGATATTTCAACGTTTACGGCCCCCGCGAACAGCACAAAGGCAGAATGGCTTCGGTGGCATTTCATCAGGTGGTCCAGTGGCGCGCCGAAGGGTGCGTCCGTCTTTTTGGCGCCTGGGATGGTTGGCGGGAAGGCCAACAGTCCCGCGACTTTGTCCATGTTGATGATGTGGTTGCGGTTAATCTCTGGTTCGCTCGCGAAGCCGCCGAGGGGCGCGATCATTCCGGCGTCTATAACTGCGGGTCTGGGCGCGCGCAGGCTTTCAACGAAGTAGCTCAGGCGGTCGCCAACACGATGCGCAAGTCTCAGGGCCAGGCCGAATTGCCGCTGGCCGAGTTAGTTGAGCAGGGGTTGATTCGTTACGTACCCTTCCCCGATAGCCTAAAGGGTAAGTATCAGAGCTTTACCGAGGCTGATCTCAGTGAACTCAGGGCCGTTGGCTGCGATGTCCCCTTTCGGGGCGTCGAAACCGGTGTTGCTGACTACATCGAATGGCTCACCCAATAGGCCTAAACCTGATGGCCGCGAACGGCTTATCCTGAGACCATCTTTGGGCCGGAGTTCGTGGATATGAGCGTTTCCTTATTCGTTGTGAAACTCGCCGGGAATTTCGTCGGGAAGTTCGTCGGGAAGTTCGTTGGCAGGCTGGCATTGCTCCTCGTGATCTGGGCAACGCCGGGGCTGGCCGAGGTTCGTCATTCGGTCGAAATCAACACCGCCACAGACGAACAACTGCAATCGCTCAAGGGGATTGGTCCCGCCATGTCGGGACGTATCCTCGCCGAGCGTGCACGGGCTCCGTTCAGTAGCCTTGCCGACTTTGATGAACGCGTCAAAGGGGTCGGAACCATCACATTGCGGCGCTGGGTAACGGATGGGCTTGTGCTGGCAACGCCGGTTCAGGCGTTGGGCGTTCAGCGGTCTTCTGCCAAATCCGCTTCATCCGCTTCATCCGCCCGTGCGGCGGGGACGCCGGTGATTGAGCAGTTCCAGGGGGGTGGCGTGCTGCCAACGCCCCGCGGTCGAGTCCTGAATCTGCCATGACCTCGGGGGCCTATCTTGCACCCAGCGCCTTGCTCGAGAGGTTGGCACTTTACGGCCGCCTGACACGCCTGCATCGACCGATTGGCACGCTCTTGCTCCTGTGGCCGACCTACTGGGCTTTATGGATGGCATCCAATGGACTGCCCGAGACGTCCTGGATCGTCATCTTCGGGGTTGGCACTCTCCTGATGCGCTCGGCTGGCTGCGCAGTGAACGATTGGGCCGACCGGGATTTCGACCGGCATGTCGCCCGCACAAAGGACCGACCCCTGACATCGGGGGCCATCCGATCTCGCGAAGCACTTGCGGTGGCGGGCGTGTTGGCGCTTGCGGC
Source organism: Betaproteobacteria bacterium (assembly GCA_009925965.1). Lineage (GTDB taxonomy): Bacteria > Pseudomonadota > Gammaproteobacteria > Burkholderiales > Burkholderiaceae_E > RFPW01. Next base: position 70 of record RFPW01000163.1, on the reverse strand, counting down.
GGCGGGTCTCCTTTATTGGCTCAACAACGCGGCGCGTGGGATGGCGCTCGTGGCAGTCGCAGTTGCCGTG
>RFPW01000162.1 GCA_009925965.1 Betaproteobacteria bacterium | reverse complement strand
GCTGCAGCGGTGGCGGCCACCGCGACCCTGCTTCAACTCCCGGGCGGTCTTGGGTATATTGGACCGTTTCCCCACCCTCAGACGCGCCCGCAGTGACGGGCATTGGAGTTCGTTGGATGAGCGCGGTGTTTGACCAGGCTTCTGGTTCAGGTGATTTTCAGGAGGCGCAAGCTCGGGATGAGGCGCATGAGCACGGCTTGTATGCGCAAGAGCACGAGCATGACGCCTGTGGGGTTGGATTCATCGCCAACATCGAAGGCCGGCGCAGTCACAGTATTGTGGAGCAGGGGCTACAAATTCTGGTCAACCTAGATCATCGTGGTGCGGTGGGCGCGGATGCACTGATGGGTGACGGCGCTGGAATTTTGATTCAAATTTCAGATCAGTTCTTCCGGGAAGAATTGTCGGCGCAGGGCATCACGTTGCCGCCAGCGGGTGACTACGGCGTCGGCATGGTGTTTTTGCCCAAAGAAAATGCATCGCGTCTCGCCTGTGAACAGGAACTTGAGCGGGCGATTCGGGCAGCGGGTCAGGTCCTGCTCGGCTGGCGCGATGTGCCCGTGGATCACACCATGCCAATGTCGCCCACCGTGCGCGCCAAAGAGCCCGTAATCCGACAGGTCTTTATCGGACGCGGTGCCGATGTCATGGTGACCGATGCGCTCGAGCGCAAGCTGTACGTGATCCGCAAGATGGCGAGCCACGCCATTCAGGCACTCGACCTCGCCCATGGCCGCGAGTATTTCGTGCCCTCGATGAGTGCTCGTACCATCGTCTATAAAGGCTTGTTGCTCTGCGACCAGGTCGGTCGCTATTACCTTGATCTTCGGGACCCGCGGGTTGTCTCGGCGCTTGCCCTCGTGCATCAGCGCTTTTCGACCAACACGTTCCCCGAATGGCCTCTCGCTCATCCCTATCGACTGGTCGCACACAACGGCGAGATCAACACCGTCAAGGGCAATTACAACTGGTTGCGCGCGCGCGAGGGCGCCATGCAATCGGCCGTTCTTGGCGAGGATCTGAACAAGCTCTATCCGATTGTGTATGCCGGCCAGAGCGACACGGCCACGTTCGATAATTGCCTCGAACTATTGGTGATGTCGGGCTACCCGATCGCGCATGCCGTCATGATGATGATCCCGGAAGCCTGGGAAAACCACACCCTGATGGACCCGCGTCGGCGTGCGTTCTATGAGTTCCATGCGGCGATGATGGAGCCTTGGGACGGACCGGCTGCGCTTGCCTTTACCGACGGCCGCCAGATCGGTGCGACGCTCGACCGCAATGGTTTGCGTCCCGCGCGCTATTGCATTACCGATGACGGGATGGTGATCATGGCCTCCGAGGCGGGGGTTTTGCCGGTGCCCGAGAGCCGTATCGTGCACAAGTGGCGTCTGCAGCCGGGCAAGATGTTTTTGATCGATCTCGAGCAGGGTCGTATCATTGATGACAAAGAGTTGAAGGATCAACTCTCCGCCAGCAAACCCTATCGTGAGTGGATCGAAAAGGTCCGGATCAAGCTCGAGAGCATTGGCGATCCGAGCGCGGATCTGGACGGTCGCGAGGCGACGGGTGCCGCAGCCGATGCTGCTTCGGCTGACGTACCGACGACAGCGGCTGATTTCGGGTCTCCGGAATCGTTGCTCGACCTGCAGCAGGCGTTTGGGTACACCCAGGAAGACCTGAAATTTTTAATGACGCCGATGGCGGCGGCTGCCGAAGAGGCTGTCGGTTCGATGGGCAACGACAGCCCGCTGGCTGTGCTCTCGAGCAAGGACAAACCGCTCTACCACTATTTCCGCCAGCTCTTCGCGCAGGTCACGAATCCGCCGATTGACCCCATCCGCGAGCAGATGGTGATGTCGTTGGTCAGCTTCATCGGACCCAAGCCCAACCTTCTGGATTTGAATCACGTCAATCCACCGATTCGTCTGGAGGTCGCACAGCCGATTCTTGACGCGCAGGAAGTTGCCAAGATCCGCGAAATTCATCGATTTACGGGGTCCAAGTTCAAGACCTCAGTGCTCGATATCTGTTACCCGACCGCCTGGGGTGCCGAGGGGATCGAGGCGCGGATTGCGTCGCTGGCGGCGCAGGCCGAGGATGCCGTGCGTTCGGGCTTCAACATCCTGATCCTGTCGGATCGCGCGGTGTCAGCCGATCGGGTGGCAATCCCGGCTTTGCTTGCGACCAGTGCGGTCCATCAGCACCTGATCAATCAGGGTTTGCGCACGAGCACGGGTCTCGTGGTGGAGACGGGCAGTGCCCGCGAGGTCCATCATTTCGCGTTGTTAGCGGGGTATGGCGCTGAAGCCATTCACCCCTGGCTGGCACTGGACACGATTGCCGCGATCTCCCGCGCAATCCCCGGGGCGACGCCGGCTAAAGCGATGTCTAACTACATCAAGGCGGTTGGCAAGGGCTTGTTGAAAGTCATGTCGAAGATGGGGATCTCGACCTACATGTCGTACTGCGGTGCGCAGATCTTTGAGGCGATCGGATTGTCGAGCGCCTTCATTCAGAAATATTTTGCGGGGACGCCCACCAAGGTCGAAGGAATCGGGGTGTTCGAGGTGGCTGAAGAGGCGCTGCGCGCGCATCGAGCGGCCTTTGGCGCTGATCCGGTGCTCGCCACGGCACTCGAGGCGGGCGGTGAATATGCTTATCGCGTGCGCGGCGAAGAACACATGTGGACACCGGACGCGATCGCCCGGCTCCAACATTCAACTCGGTCGAATAATTACAGTACGTATCAAGAATACGCGCGCATCATTAACGATCAGAGTCGGCGCCACATGACCTTGCGTGGCCTGTTCGATTTTCGCTTTGACCAGTGCGAACCGGTCCCCCTGGACGAGGTTGAACCAGCCACCGCGATTGTCCGACGTTTCGCGACGGGGGCCATGTCCCTGGGCTCAATCAGTACCGAGGCGCATGTCACGCTGGCCATTGCGATGAACCGGATCGGCGGCAAGAGCAACACCGGCGAGGGGGGCGAGGACCCGCTGCGTTATCGCGAAGAAGTCCAATCGGGACAGACCTATGCCGCTGGCCAGGGCTTGTTGCGCGCCGGTCAAACGCTCGCATCGGTCTTGGGGGCCGAATCGATCGAAGTGGACATTCCGCTGCAAGACGGAGATTCGCTGCGCAGCCGCATCAAACAGGTGGCATCGGGACGGTTCGGAGTGACTGCCGAGTATCTCGCGAGTGCGGACCAGATCCAGATCAAGATGGCGCAGGGGGCCAAGCCCGGCGAAGGCGGTCAGCTGCCGGGCCACAAGGTTTCTGAATACATCGCCCGGTTGCGGTTTTCAGTGCCCGGCGTCGGACTCATCAGTCCGCCGCCACACCATGACATTTACTCGATTGAGGACCTCGCGCAACTCATCCATGATCTGAAGAACGCCAATCCCCGGGCATCGATTTCGGTCAAGTTGGTCTCTGAGATTGGCGTTGGGACCGTAGCGGCTGGCGTGGCCAAAGCCAAGTCCGACCATGTTGTGATCGCGGGTCATGATGGCGGGACGGGCGCGAGCCCGCTTTCGTCGATCAAGCATGCGGGCAGCCCCTGGGAACTCGGCCTCGCCGAGACCCAGCAAACCCTGGTTCTTAACCGATTGCGTTCGCGCATCGCGGTTCAGGTTGACGGGCAGATGAAGACCGGCCGAGACGTCGTGATTGGCGCCCTGTTAGGGGCAGACGAGTTCGGTTTTGCGACCGCGCCGCTGGTGGTCGAGGGCTGCATCATGATGCGCAAGTGCCATCTCAATACTTGCCCGGTCGGGGTCGCCACGCAGGACCCAGTGCTGCGCGCCAAGTTCCAGGGCAAGCCCGAGCATGTCGTGAATTACTTTTTCTTTGTCGCAGAAGAAGTGCGTGAGCTGATGGCCAAGCTCGGCGTGCGGCACCTGGATGATCTCATTGGCCGCAGTGATCTTCTGGACATGCGCGCGGGGATTGAACACTGGAAGGCCAGTGGACTGGATTTCTCCCGGATCTTCTATCAGCCCCGAGTCCCGCAGGATGTACCCCGACGGGTCGTCACCACCCAGGACCACGGGCTCGAGGGCGCGCTTGATCACCGGCTGATGGAACTGGCTAGGCCCTCGCTTGAGCGTGCTGAACGGACCTCGTTTATGACTGAGATTCGTAACGTACACCGGACGGCCGGTACGATGCTCTCGGGTGAGGTCGCGCGTCGTTATGGTCATGCGGGCTTACCGGATGACACAATTCATATTCAATTGAACGGGACCGCGGGTCAGAGTTTTTGCGCGTTTCTGGCCCGGGGCGTGACCATGGACCTGATCGGCCAGGCCAACGACTATGTCGGCAAGGGCTTGTCGGGTGGGCGCGTTATCGTGCGCCCGACGCGCGATTTTCGGGGAGCGTCGGCGGAGAACATTATCGTTGGCAATACGGTATTGTACGGCGCTATCGAAGGTGAGGCCTACTTCTGTGGGGTTGCTGGCGAGCGGTTTGCGGTCCGCAATTCGGGCGCCACGGCTGTGGTTGAAGGCACGGGCGATCATGGCTGCGAGTACATGACCGGCGGCACGGTGGTGGTCCTGGGCGAGACCGGGCGCAATTTCGCCGCTGGTATGTCTGGTGGAATCGCCTATGTCTGGGACCCCAAAGCCCAGTTCGCAGCGCGCTGTAATACCGCCATGGTCAAACTCGAATCCGTGTTGGCGCAGCAGGAACAGGTCGACACGATCGAGCCGGCGATCTGGCATCGCGACACGGCAGATGAGGTTTTGCTGCGCGGTTTGATCGAGTCGCACTTCCAGCAAACCGGCAGTGAAACCGCCAGACAGTTGCTTGCTGACTGGGACTTGGCGCGCAGTCAATTCGTCAAAGTCTTCCCGCATGAGTACCGCCGCGCGTTGGGCGAGATGCATGCGGCCAAGAAAATAGTCACCCCTTCGCATTCAGTGGAAAAAGTGTATGGGTAAGGTCACGGGATTTTTGGAAATCCAACGTTTAAGCGAGGCCAGTGATCCGGTCGAATCGCGGCTGCATCACTATCAGGAATTCGTTCATCGACTCGATGATGCCGCCGCTGCCCGACAGGGTGCGCGATGCATGGATTGTGGTATTCCTTTTTGTCAGAATGGTTGTCCTGTTAACAATATTATTCCAGACTGGAATGATTTGGTTTATCGGGGCGATTGGCACCGCGCGATTGAGACACTGCATTCGACTAATAACTTCCCCGAATTTACCGGTCGGATCTGTCCTGCGCCCTG
>RFPW01000161.1 GCA_009925965.1 Betaproteobacteria bacterium | reverse complement strand
GGCCGATCGAAAATCGGAAATCTTCGATGAAGATCTGCACGCAATAGCGGGCGGCGACGGCGTCGAGGTGGGTGATGAACTTTATCGATTCATCTCACTTTCGCAGCACTCCGAAACTGGAGAGCGCCCCCATGCTCGAGTCGTTTTCGCTCAGAGCGGCCAGGAAAAAAAGGCGGAAAGTCAGGGTAACGGTCCCGTTGATGCCACGGTCAAGGCGATTGAATCGGTGGTGGGCTCAGGTGCCGAACTCTTGCTTTTTTCGGTGAACTCCATCAGCTCGGGGACCACTGAATCGCAGGGTGAGGTCACAATGCGCCTGACTCGGGCCGGACGCATTGTGAATGGTGTGGGTGCCGATCCCGACATCGTCGTAGCCTCCGCCAAGGCCTACCTGAACGCGCTAAACAAGCTGCAGTCCCGCAACGAACGCGTGAATCCGCAACCCTGATACAATTGAGAGTTACTCAGCACGGTTGCGCACTCCCGGTGCAACCGCAAGTATTTTGCGTGCCAACGGGCACGCCAATTTGGGGATAAATAAACATGTCTGTTGCTACGCTTGATAAGTCGAAAATCGTTACGGATTTTCAGCGCGCTAAAGGGGATACGGGTTCGCCGGAAGTCCAGGTCGCAATCCTGACCGCCCGCATTAATGACCTCACGGGTCATTTCAAGGCCCATGTCAAAGATCACCACTCACGTCGCGGTTTGCTCAAGATGGTGAGTCGCCGGCGCAAGTTGCTCGATTACCTCAAAAGCCGAAATGTCGACGCCTATCGGACGCTCATCGAGCGTCTGGGGCTGCGCAAATAAGCCCGCTTTCTTTTTGTCGCACCTGAATCAGCGCCCTGCTAAGGCAGGTGGCGCTGTTTTGGTGCGTCGATCGTTGGGGCGAACTGGAGCGCCCGGCCTTCTCTCCAGGTGATGTCAGTCAATAAGGAAACCGACTGTGTTTGAAATCTCTCGTAAAACCTTTCAGTGGGGCGCTAACACCGTCACCATGGAGACCGGCGAAATCGCCCGTCAAGCAACGGGTGCTGTGGTCGTTAACATGGACGACACCGTGGTGCTCGCCACCGTTGTCGCCGCCAAAAATGCAAAACCCGGGCAGACGTTTTTCCCGCTGACCGTTGATTATCAGGAAAAGTTCTACGCCGCTGGACGGATTCCTGGCGGCTTCTTCAAGCGTGAAGGACGTCCTACCGAAAAGGAAACGCTCACTGCCCGCTTGACAGACCGGCCGCTGCGCCCGCTTTTTCCGGATGGTTTTTATAACGAAGTGCAGATCATCCTGTCGGTGCTGTCGCTGAACCCAGCGGTGGAGCCGGATATCCCTGCGCTGATCGCGGCATCGGCTGCCCTCGCGATCTCCGGTATCCCGTTTAACGGTCCAATTGGCGCTGCGCGTGTGGGTTGGCTCGATGGCGCTTATGTTCTCAATCCATCCGTGGCCCAAATTGCCGAGTCGGCGTTGGATCTGGTGGTGGCGGGCACCGAAAGTGCCGTGCTGATGGTCGAATCCGAGGCGCGCGAGTTACCCGAAGACCTGATGTTGGGCGCGGTGGTGTTTGGCCACGAGCAGATGCAGATCGCAATCGATGCGATTCATGAACTTGTCGAGGCTGGTGGCAAACCCGAATGGGCATGGACCCCTCCAGTCCCTGACGCAACCCTGGTCGAGCGCATCAACCAACTGTCCGAAGCGCCATTGCGCGAGGCCTACGCGATTCGCAGTAAACAGGAGCGTTCGATCCGGATCGACGAGATTGAGACCGCCACCAAAGCGACTTTGGTGAGCGAAGCTGAAGCCGCTGGTCATCCGAAACTCGATTCCGTAGAACTCGATTCGCGTTTATTTGACGTGCAATCACGCATCGTGCGTCAGCAGATCCTGGACGGACACCCACGGATCGACGGGCGTGATACCCGAACGGTACGGCCGATTTCGATCCGTACTGGGGTCCTGCCAAGGGTCCACGGATCGGCTCTTTTCACCCGGGGTGAGACCCAGGCCTTGGTCACAGCCACGCTGGGTACGGCACGGGACGAGCAGGTGATCGACGCCATCGCGGGTGAGTACAAAGAACGTTTTATGTTCCAGTACAACTTCCCCCCGTTCGCGACTGGCGAAACTGGTCGCGTTGGTAGCCCCAAGCGTCGCGAAATCGGCCACGGCCGTCTGGCCAAGCGCGGGATCAACCCCTTGATTCCTTCCGCTGCTGATTTTGGGTATTCGCTGCGCGTGGTGTCCGAAATTACCGAGTCGAATGGCTCTTCATCAATGGCCTCGGTGTGTGGCGGTTGCCTCGCATTGATGGATGCGGGCGTACCGATGAAAGCCCATGTGGCGGGCATCGCGATGGGGCTGATCCTCGAGGGCAAGCGCTTCGCCGTCTTGACCGATATTTTGGGCGATGAAGATCACCTGGGCGATATGGACTTCAAAGTGGCCGGCACCGAGACTGGCATCACTGCGCTGCAGATGGACATCAAGATTCAGGGGATCACCCGCGAGATCATGCAGGTGGCACTGGCGCAGGCGCGTGAAGGTCGTTTGCATATCCTCGAGAAGATGAAGGCCGCTGTCGGCGGCGCTCGTGAAGAGCTGTCGGCCTATGCGCCCCGCATGTACTCGATGAAGATCAACCCCGAGCGAATTCGGGACGTGATCGGCAAGGGCGGTGCGGTCATTCGTGCCATCACCGAAGAAACCGGTACGCAGATCGATATTAAGGACGACGGTCAGATTACGATCGCTGCCACCGATGGGGATGCAGCGCTGCGCGCACGTCGCCGCATCGAAGAGATCACGGCTGAGGTCGAGATTGGCCGAGTCTACGAGGGCACCGTCCTCAAGGTTCTTGAGTTTGGTGCGATCGTGCAGATTCTTCCCGGGCGCGATGGCCTACTGCATGTGAGCCAGATCGCCAACGAGCGCGTCGAGCGTGTCGGCGATTTCGTCAAAGAAGGCGACAAGATCCGGATCAAGGCAATCGAGGCCGACGACAAGGGACGTTTGCGTCTTTCGATGAAGGCCGTGACTCCCGAAGAGCGGGAAATGCCCCTCGAGTAAGTCGACCAAGGAGGCTCGGCCGGTCAAGTGACTGGCTGAGCTTTCCTCTCCAGGCTGATCTGGATTTTTGAGCCCGTATTTTTGAACCCGTAGCGAGTTAGCGAATCGCAGCCCGCAGGCGCTCAGCCAAAGACGCATCGTCGACTTCGCGGGCGCCGCGCTCAAAGACTTTTAGACCGCTCCAGAGTTGAGGCTCAGCGCCCGCGGTGTAATCGTAGAACCCGCCGCCCGATGCCCGACCAGTCCGGCGAAAGCCGTGGGCCATCTTTTCGATCACATAAACCGCTGGTTCCGGGAATCGAACAGAGACGACCTTCGCCTTCTTGGCGCCTGGAATCGCCGCCTGAGCGACTGCTTTGAGTGCATCCAACTCGGCATGTAGCGCCATATCAAACAACTCAAGTCCGACGGTGTCCAGTTGCACCAGGACGCCTTGAACCAACCCGATCGAATGCGCAGCGGCTTCGATCCGGTTCGCAGTTACGCCTTCGCCCAGGAGCGATAGCGCTTCGACCAGCAACGCTTCACTGGGGATCTCTGCAACCGGTGTCAGTGCGTGTGAGTGGGGGTGGTCGTGGTCGTGGTCGTGGTCGTGATGATGGTCGTGGTGATGGTCATGGTGATGGTCATGGCCGTGTGCGTGATCATGCGCGTGATGATCATGATCATGATTGTGGGAATCGTGTGAGTTTGGATCGTGAATCATAGTGTTCTCGGTTTAACTGAGTCGTTGGCCGTGTTCGCGCGTTTCATGAAAGTGGACCTTGGGCCATCGCTCCATCGTGACGGCCAGCGTATGGCGGCTGTCGACCAGGTAGACGAGGTTACCGTCGACATCGCGGGCCAACCGGGAGGGATAAGCGCGCTCAAATTCTTTGAGTTGGGCGGGGTCATCAAAGGTGATCCAGCGGGCGGCCGTGATGCCCGCGCGTTCGAATGACGCATCGACGCCGTACTCGGTGCGCAAACGCGCCTGGACGACTTCGAACTGAAGTTGACCGACGCCACCGATCAGCAGGGAACTGTCCATCAGAGACTCGAAGACTTGCACCGCACCTTCTTCGCCGAGTTCGCGCAAGCCTTTCTGCAGCGGCTTGGTCTTCATCGGGTCCCGTAACCGCGGGAGGCTAAATAGTTCTGGTGCGAAGTACGGGATTCCTTCAAAGCCTAGTGCCTCACCCGATTCCGAAAGGGTGTCTCCGATCTGCAACTGGCCATGGTTATGAATGCCCAGAATATCGCCGGCAACCGCGTCTTCCATTCGCGAACGCTCGTTCGCCATAAAAGTGACTGCGTTCGCGATTTTCATTTCACGTCCCAGGCGAACGTGACGGACTTTAATACCCGGGTGATAGCGCCCCGAGCAGACCCGCACGAACGCAATCCGGTCCCGATGCTGTGGGTCCATGTTCGCTTGAATTTTGAATACGAATGCGGTGAATGCGGGTTCAGTGGGTTCAACGCGTCGAACTCTGGCCGGGCGTGACTGCGGTGGTGGCGCCCATTCGGCAAGGGCACCCAGAATCTCACGGACACCAAAGTTGTTGATTCCGGAACCAAAGAAAACGGGCGTCTGACGCCCAGCGAGAAACGCATCGAGCTCGAAGGTTCCGCTGGCGGCCCGGACCAGCTCCACATCGCTCCGCAACTGAGTGGCTTCGTCGGGGAATTCGCGGTCAAGTACCGGATCATCCAGGCCGTGCAGGACCTGAACATCGTCATCGCCTGCGCGCTCTTCGCCTGCCCGAAACCGCAGGATTTCGTCCCGTTGCATGTGGTAGACGCCCCTAAATCGCTTGCCCATGCCGACTGGCCAGGTCACGGGGGCGCACTGGATTTTCAGGATCGATTCGATCTCATCGAGTAGCTCGATGGGTTCGCGGACCTCGCGGTCCATTTTGTTCACAAAAGTAATGATCGGCGTGTCGCGCAGTCGACAGACCTGAAGCAGTTTGATGGTTTGCTCCTCGACGCCCTTGGCCGCGTCGACCACCATGATCGCGCAATCGACGGCGGTGAGCACCCGATAGGTGTCCTCCGAGAAATCCTTGTGGCCCGGGGTGTCGAGCAAGTTAAACGTGCAACCGCCCCACTGAAACTGCATGACCGAGCTGGCGACCGAGATGCCGCGTTGCTTCTCGACTTCCATCCAGTCTGAGGTGGCATGTCGACCACTC